>JALXDB010000287.1:0-905 GCA_026990615.1 Spirochaetota bacterium | reverse complement strand
ATTGTTTTCAATGGATTTTTTTGCAATATCCCTCCTGGGATTTTCTGACAACAGCCTGTCGATGCCTTTAACTATATCCTCAGCCACCTTTTCATCAAAGGTTATGCAGAGAGGTTTTGCAGCCTCATCGTGCTCCGCCTGTGCTATAAGATCGGCTGCCGTGGATTCCACATCAACGCTCCCATCGGCGATTACAAGGACCTCCGAAGGCCCGGCTATCATATCAATATCAATATACCCGTACAGTAACTTTTTTGCCATAGTCACATACACATTCCCCGGACCTACGATCTTATCAACCTTTCTAACACTTTTCGTACCGAAGGCAAGCGCAGCTATACCCTGCACACCGCCGATACGATATACATCGGTTACACCTCCAACAGTCTTAATAGCAGCCGCTACAGCAGAAGGTCTGACAAAGGACGATGGAGGGCTTATAACGGCAATTCGTTTTACTCCAGCGACCCTTGCTATAACCGCGGTCATTACAACCGTGGAAGGGTATGAAGCCTTGCCTCCCGGGACATAGATTCCCACGCTTTCAACAGGCGTATATTTCTGCCCCAGAAGGTCTCCATACTCATCTATGTAGCTCCAATCGTGGGGAACAGCCCTCGTATGAAAAGCTTCTACTCTATCCGAAGCAACTTTTATTGCTCTGTAGAAGTTCTCACTAAACCCGGCGGCAAGTTCATTCAGCTCGTTCTCATCAACCGCTATTCTATCTGTCGTTAGAACTTCACCATCAAACTTTTCAGTATATCGTATTAAGGCGTCGTCTCCCCCCTCTTTTACATCCTCGATAATTTTAAGAACCCTTTTTTCATCTTCAGAGGACAAACCGGATGAAAGACTTCTTTCTTTTATAAGCTCTCTTTTAGCATGCTCAATGCCGTCCTTCA
>JALXDB010000286.1 GCA_026990615.1 Spirochaetota bacterium | reverse complement strand
GTATAACTTCCCGGAATTGTAACTTCGCCCATACCCATATCCACGGTCATATCCGACATTTTCGGCTGATCAAACAGATGTTGCCATGAAATAGTAGAACTCACCTGCGGATAATATGCCGATTCGGCCATCTTTAACTGTGCAATAGCCGATTTAAGTTTGTATGTTTTTGCCTCTATTGTACTGCTGTTCTTCAATCCAAGAGCTATGGCCTCATTTAAAGTCAACTTCAAAGTATCCCCATAAAGTTTATTTGTCGCAAACAGCGGATTAATAACAAATATCAACAACATCAGGATTGATCCGTACATAAATCTGTACTTTTTCATTTTTACCCACCAAAAAATTAGATTTTTTATCTTTCATGCTTGTTTTATTCATGTACAGGTTTTTATCTTAACCCATTACATCATTTTTTACTTCAATTATTACAAATAAAATCAATTCATTTGTATTGAACTCGATAATCTCCCGAATTAATATCGATCTTTTCACTATCTCACCCTTATTCCATTAAAAAGCATATCAACTGCAGAATCTATTCTCTTTTCTATATCAACCTCCTTTACACTGGCAAACTTTTCAAGGTACTTTCCTCCTGCCTCCTTCATCCTGACAAGTTTGAGAAGTGAAATGACAACTCCATCACTAATGTTTATGATATCAACTGTTGGGATATCCTTTCTTATAAGACCTTTACCTTTTGCCTCTTCTATTACATTTTCTATACTTTTTATTACTCTGTTTTTTCTCTGGTACAGGAGCTCAAACAGCTTCTCATTGGTCTTTAAAAAACTCTCCTGAATGATTATCTGAAATATTCCAAAGAACTCGCTGTTGGCCATGTAATACCTTACCTGCTCTCTGATCACCATTTCCAGCTTTTTTAAAGGGTCCTTGTACTTTTTAATGGAAGACTCAATGGTATCCACAATTCCATCAACCACAAAAAGGAGAGTATTTGTAAAGAGGTCCTCTTTATCTTTAAAGTAGAGATATATAGTGCCCTTTGCCACACCGGCATTAAGTGCAATTTCATCCAAAAGTGTCCTGTCAAAACCCTTCTGTGAAAACTCATGAATTGCGGCTCTGATAATTCTATCCCTCTTTGACTGGCCAATTTCTTTCATCTTGGAGGTATCTCCTGTAATCAACTATTGAATTGATTAGATTAAGAGACAAAAATCTGTCCTCTTATCTTTTCTATAACAATCCTTTATATACCACACTATTTTATATCACTTTAATTTATATAATTTTTTTATGTCAATCCGTTATTTGTACTTGCCAGATCTTTTCCAGCCATAATGTCAGCATTCATTAAAAACCCTCTAAAAATAGATACACAATAGATGCCACAGAAATAATCTTTAAATTTACTATTCCGCCGGGCATAATACTCATCACAATACCCGCACCTAATAAAAGCTATTTAATAATGGATACACAACCGGTCAAATTAAATAATCCTTAAATAATCAACAAATAACAGAGTTACTGACAAACAGAATAATGACTGACCAGTCGGTCATTACAGTGTAAAAATATAATAAATTTCTATTAT
>JALXDB010000285.1 GCA_026990615.1 Spirochaetota bacterium | reverse complement strand
GGCTACAGGCGGAAGATAATCCGGATCTCGCCTTTCTTCTTGTAAATCCCAGAATTTTTATGAACGACTACAGCTTAATGGTATCTGAGAAAGAACTCGAATCTATAGGAATTAAAAACAAAGAAGATATTCTTGATTTTGCCATTGTTACTGTTCCAAAAGACCCATCGAAAATATCCGCAAATTTAATGGGGCCAATCATTATTAACAAAAGAACTAGGGTTGCGAAACAGGTTATTTCAGAGAATGACAATTACGGTGTTAAGCATTATATTCTTGAAGAGATGAAAAAGAGCAAAGAGAAACTTGTGGAGAGCCGTTGATGCTTGTTTTAACCCGAAAGGTAAATGAAAGTATCATAATAGGTGATGATATAGAAATTACGGTTGTTGAAATCAAAGGAGACCATGTAAAATTGGGTATAACGGCTCCGCGAAATATTACAGTTCACAGAAAAGAAGTTTATCTTGCAATCCAGAGAGAGAATATCGTAGCGGCCAGGAGTGATGTTGATAAGTTGAGCGAGATAGGCAAGATAATGGATGATAAAAAGGATAAAGGCAGGTAAAAACCTGCCTTTATTATTCAATATTTCTATCCTGCTTATATTAAATAAATACGTTAGAAAAGTCGGGGTCAGGCTCACCTTTAAGAGGTTTTGTGTGTATTCCACATTCACCACCCTGTTTATTGGTGCCTACCCATCTACCTGCTCTCTCATCGTCCGCAGTTGTTATCTTCGTGCATGGTGCACATCCCAGAGATCTGTAACCCTGTGCGTAGAGAGGATTGACATCAACCTTATTCAAAGCAAGATACTGCCATATCTCCCTTTCTTTCCAGATCAGTATTGGATTCAATTTCACAAGCCCTCTGTCTCTCTCTTCTACTTCTCTAAAGTCAACACGGGTTCTCCCTTCGGTACATCTCAGGCCCGTTACCCAGCATTTTACATTCATCTCCTCTATTGCCCATCTTGTTGGGAGAACCTTCAACAGATAACAGCATTTATCGGGGTCCTTTTCATAGAGTTTTTCAGGTATAGCAACATCGTTTTTAAAAACTTTTAATTCGGGATACTTCTGAACAGTTTGGTTCATAAAATCAATAGTTTCTTTAGGCTTAAATCTTGTTGTTACAATAAATCCTTTAATATTCGGATTTACTTTCTTGGCAAGGTCCCAGACGCAAACTGAATCTTTTCCAAGGCTGTTAGCAACAACAAGACCATCTCCGTATTTCTTATACGCCTCTTCGATTAGAGCAAGAGATCTTTCTACTTTTTCTTTAAATGTTAAGTTGTCAACAAGATAGGCTATGTCATCCCTGTTGTCAAGTAAGCTCATAGATAAACCTCCCTATATTGTAGTTTTAATAAAGTCTGAAAAATTATAAGTGTATTAATAATCAAAGGGAAATAAATATGCATTATAGTATTCAGAGGCCGATAAGTAATTATTATTAGAAAAAATCCGAGTTTTAAATATATGATATATAATAACTTGCATTCCATTTTATAGTACTGAAAGCTTATCATTATGTATTTTTAAATTAGAATTGAAAAT
>JALXDB010000284.1 GCA_026990615.1 Spirochaetota bacterium | reverse complement strand
TTCCATTAACAATAATAAAATCCATAAACATTGCTACATACAAGAAAATAAGAAAACGACTTGTTACTTCCAGCCCGCCTGCAGCAGTATCTGAACATTTTGCCCTATGGAATACAATTACAAACTCATTAGCTCAAAACCTTATTAAATAGCTTAATAAAATTGTTATTAAAAAACAGATGGTTTTAAATTCTTTCTATTATCTCTAAATATTCTTCTCTACTAATTCCAAGAGTTCTAAGATTGGTCATTATTACTGTTACAGGTATTTGTTTTTCGCGGGGAAAGACTATAGGTCTTTTTAGCCCTTCTTTTCTATAAATTATATGATCCCCAGATTGCCTGATGAAACGGCAGCCAACACTTTTAAGGAATCTTTCAAACTTTTTATAGCTTATTGGTCTTATGAGGGGCAAGGGACTTTAATTTCCTCTGTAATTGTACCAACTATCTCAGGAGGCATCCATCTAACTTCTTTCTTCCCTATTTTACGCCATCCACTTTCAAGCAAAACATCTTCCAATGTACCCATCTCAGACAATTCTTCAAAAAATATTTTTATCAATTCCTCAAAACGTCTTTTTGCTTCATCTATATCTTTACCGCAGGTCGCAATATCAAGAACAGGACAGAATGCAGTTATCTTTTTATTTTCCTTGATAAATAACACGGGAACATTTATAGCTCTTATTTTTACTGGTGTTTTCATGATATAAAATATCTTTCATATTTAAATGTATTAACAAAATAATACATTTCAAATATGTTCATGTCAATATTTAAAGTGGACGAATTATGTAACATAAAATAGGATTATACTTTTAGCAATTATTTAGTATTAAAAATAGATTGTTTCTATTTATTCAATCTTAAATAAAATTACAGCTACAAGGCTTGACATAACTACTTTAAGTACGACTTCCTCCGGCCTACTCGAGGACGATAGGTGCCATTAAATAGGTTTTAAATGTTAATTAGCCTTGTTTTGGTTGTGTTGCAGCACATATATATTAAAAGTATAGTATATGTCATTTCGAACGAGCGTAGCGATGTGAGAAATCTTAAAAAGAAGCGACGAAATCCTTAAGTTCAGCGATGAAAATCTCAAATCGCCAATCAATACAAACCAAAGATTTCTCACCCCGATAAATCGGGGATTCGAAATGACAATAGCGAATATACTATTAGTTATCATTTATAATTACAAGGAAGCCGTTCTGGCTGATACGGCAATCTTTAATTACCGGTGAAAAAAGATTCCTCATTCCACTACGTTCCATTCTGAATGGCATAATACTACACGTTTGAAGTAATAACAGTTAATCTATCAAACATTGTCCATGTGTCATTTCGAGCCTTGAGAAAGGCGAGAAATCTTTAACCAGCTAAGCAACAAAACGGGATTGCCGCACTCCGCTTCGCTACGTTCGAGGACAACGTTAAAGAGAGCAAAGATGAACAGACTTCAACTCCAGCTTCAAAATCCCATCAAATACAAACCAAAGATTTCTCACCCCGATAAATCGGGGATTCGAAATGACACAGAAAAATATGCTATTGATAAAG
>JALXDB010000283.1 GCA_026990615.1 Spirochaetota bacterium | reverse complement strand
GTATGTAAAGAGTGACGAGAGAAATATAAAGGAATTGTATCTTTCACTTCCGAGGGCAGGTGAAGTGGGGGAAAATGCAGAATCTGTAGTTGAATACGCGGAGATCAACTTTAGTGGAGGCGATGTTTTCATAATGCTTCCCGGTAACTCCATAGATTTTAAGCTTGATGATGACTCGCTAGATGCTGTTGTACGAACAGTGGTAACAGAAAATCTGGATAATAGAGATTTAATAGGGTCTACAATTGAGGAGGAAATTAACAGATTGAGAAGAAAAAATAGAGACCTTCCGGAGACGGGGTTGATAGTTGCGAATTTCAAGTAGCAAAAAAATTGGATTAAAATGCAAAATTTGGGGCAAAAGTTAAAAAACTTGACTATTTTCAATTGATTGGTTAATATACTTATTGAAATAGGACCTGGTAGTGCACCTAAAAGAGTCGCTTTGCCGACTCTTTTTTTATTAGATTTATATGTTAGTATGAGCTGCGGTACGGGATTATTGAAATGCTTTTGAAAGATACCTTGCTAAAAGAAGTTAAAAAAGTAATAGAGCCGATGAATATTATGCTGGTAGAACTCAGGTCGAAAGAGACCAGAAGCGGCTTAAATATAAATATAGTAATTGAAAAAGAAGGTGGAGTAACGCTTGATGACTGTGAAAGGGTAACACGACTATTGAACGATAGACTGGCGATTCTTCAGGATCAAGAACTCGAAAATTACAGATTACAGGTTTCCTCTCCTGGTTTGACCAGAACTTTTAAATCCAGGAGGGAGTATGAAATATTTAAATCACGCCCTGTTATTATCTATACGGATACCGCTTTTTTAGAAGGAAAAACAGTATTTGAGGGAATACTGGAGGGGATGGACGGAGATAGGGTAAAGCTGAAAACTGGCTCAGGGAAACTTATTGAAATACCATATAAAAGCATTAAAAAAACAAAATTAAATGGATAAGTGATGGAGGTATCATGGCAAGTAACGATTTCGCAGAAGCCGTTAAAGAGCTTGTGGCGGACAAGGGAATATCCGAAGAACTTGTTTTAAAGACGATAGAAATGGCCCTGCTGGCGGCTTACAAAAAAAAGTTTGGTACGACTTCAAACGCAGAAACCTTTATTGATCTTGATAATCATACCGTTAAAATCTATTCCAAGAAAGTTATTGTTGACAAAGTAAAGGATCCAACATTTGAGATAAGTATAGAAGAAGCTAAAAAGTATCATCCCGAAGCTGAAATAGGAGATGAGCTTCTTATTGAGGTTAAACCCGAAGATTTTGGGAGAATAGCCGCGCAGACGGCGAAACAGGTTGTAAGACAGAGACTCAGGGAGATAGAGAAAGACGTTGTGTACAATGAGTACAAACAACGTGAAGGTGAAATGATAGTAGGATACTATCAGAGAGAAAGAGGAGGAAACATATATGTAAATCTCGGAAGGGCAGAGGGTATTTTGCCAAAAAGCCAACAATCTCCTAGGGAGCACTATAAACTTGGTGATAGAATAAAAGCTCTTCTGTTAGAGGTGAAAAAGGACCCGAAGGGGCCTCAAATAATTTTATCAAGAAGTCACCCGGAATTTGTAAAGAAGATATTCGAGCTTGAAGTGCCCGAAATTGCAGATGGCACCATAGTTATTAAAAATATTGTTAGAGACCCGGGTTATAGAACGAAAGTTGCTGTCTATTCTCCCAGGGATGAGGTGGACCCTGTAGGAGCGTGCGTGGGTCTTAAAGGTATAAGAATCCAGGCTATAGTCGGTGAACTTGAGGGAGAAAAGATAGACATAGTAAAGTGGGATCCGGATATAAAGAAGTATATTACAAATGCAATGAATCCGGTTAAGATCCAGAGAATAATAATAACAGATGAAGAGAAAAAAGAGGCTTTAATTGTCGTTCCCGAGTCCCAACTCTCCATTGCAATCGGGAGGCAGGGACAGAATATAAAGCTTGTTTCCAAACTTGTCGGATGGAAATTGGACGTAATAACTGAGAAAGAGCTTGAACAGTCCGAATATGCCGAGTATGCACGTAAAACTGTAGAAGAGCTTTTCAGCGGTGGTGAAAGTACCGGAGAAGAGGAAGAAATAGTAACCCTAAAGGATATTCCGGGAATTGATGAAGAAACTCTAAATGTGCTGGAAAAAGCAAATCTTATAAATATTGAGGATATAATCGATAAGAGTGTTGATGAACTTGCATCTATTGAGGGTATGGACCATGAAAAGGCCAGGAACCTTGTGAAGATATTATCCGAAAATGTCGAAATTGTTGAGGAAGAGGTGGTTCAGGAAGAAGAAGGGGTTGCTGTAGAGGAATCTGAGGATGAAGAGGTTGAGTACTATCAGTGTCCGAATTGTGGTGCAAAAATAACGGAGGATATGGACAGATGCCCTTCATGAGGGATTGAGATTGAGTTTAAAGAAGAAGATGATGTTGAGATAGAGGAAGAAGGCGAAGGCAGTAAAGAAGATGATAGTAAAGAAAATGAAGAGAACTAGAAAGATTTAACTATTTTATATTCGAGTTTAATTAATATTTGTATATTATCAGAAGAAGATGTTTAATAAGTAATATGTTTTGTAGTAAGACGTCGCAATGGGCAGATTAATTGGTACTGCTAGGACGTCAATAATTAAATGAGGGTAGAGATGAGAGTACATGAATTAGCTAAAAATCATGGTTTGGCTACCAATGAAGTAATAAAGATTCTGGATTCTCTCGGTGTGAAAAACAAAAAATCTGCAAGTATTCTCGCAGATGAGGAGATAGAAAAATTCAATAAATATCTGGAAGAAAAAAACGATGATAAACCCTCAGTTGCTTTAATAAAAAAGTCGCATAAGGATTCATCTGAAAAGCAGAAGAAGGTTGTTATAAAGAAGAAAAAAGTCGTTATTGTTAAGAAAACTCATCGTGAAGAAGCAGAACAGAAAAAGGAAGCCGAGAAAAAGGCCAAGGTTGAGACAGTTGAGGTAAAAGAGGGCGAAAGGGTAGAGAGAAAAGAACCGGAGAAAAAACCGGAAAAGATTGAGAAAAAGAGGGAAGAAAAGCACGAGGAAAAGAAGTCTGTATACAGATTAAAGGAAAAGAAGCAGAAAGAGGAGACAAAAGAAGCACCCAAGAAACCAGGTAAAGAGAGGAGAAGGTACACCTTCAAGCACGAAAGAAAGCTTGAAGAGGAGGAAGAGGCCAACCTCGACAAACTGCTTCAACAAAAGAAAAAGCAAACGCCCGTACAGACAAGTCCTGTTCCAAAAGAGATAGAGATACTTGAAACAATCACTGTTGGTGAACTGGCGAGAAAGATGAATCTGAAAGCCAGTGAGTTAATCTCAAAACTGATTTCTCTCGGTGTAATGGCTAGAATTAATGATCAGATAGATGCCGAAACTGCAACGCTGGTTGCCGCCGAGTATGGTTGTAATACTAAAGTTATCTCCCTGTATGATGAAACGGTGATAGAAGAAGAGGAGGATAAACCTGAAGATTTAAAGCCAAGGCCTCCTGTTGTAACGATTATGGGTCATGTTGATCACGGGAAAACCAAACTCCTCGATGCTATCAGAAACAGTAATATAGTAGAAACGGAAACGGGCGGTATAACACAACATATAGGGGCCTACAAGGTTGATTACAACGGAAAGAAGATTGTGTTTATCGATACGCCGGGCCATGAAGCATTTACAATGCTGAGGGCAAGAGGCGCCCAGGTTACCGATATAGTCGTCCTAGTGGTTGCTGCCGACGATGGAGTGATGCCCCAGACTATTGAAGCGATTAGCCATGCAAAAGAGGCAGACGTTCCTATAGTGGTTGCAATAAACAAAATAGATGTCAGCGGAGCTAATCCCGACAAAGTTAAGAATGAACTGGCAGAAAGAGGAGTGGTGCCTGAAGAGTGGGGCGGGGATTCCTTGATGGTTGAGGTTTCTGCCCTTAAAAAGATCGGTATAGATGATCTGCTGGAGGCTATACTCCTGCAGGCTGAAATGCTGGATTTAAAGGCAAATCCAAACAAGAGGGCCAAAGGTACTATAATTGAGTCCAAGATAGAAACCGGGAGGGGGATTGTTGCCACTGTATTGATTCAGAATGGAACCCTTCATCTCCAGGATCCCTTTGTGGCGGGTATATATCCCGGTAAGGTAAGAGCTATGTTCGATGAAAACGGCAGGCCTGTAAAGGAAGCACTGCCCTCGGATCCGGTAGAGGTGATAGGATTTTCTGGCCTCCCGGCAGCAGGTGATCCTTTCCAGGTTACAAGAACGGAAAAAGAGGCAAAGCAGATAGGCCAGAAGAGGCAGGAGCTTAAAAGGCTCGAAGCCTCAAAGAACGTGAAAAAGGTAACCCTTGAAAACCTTTACGAGCAGATAAAGGAAGGCGAGATTCAGGAACTCAAGGTTATTATAAAGGCGGATGTTCAGGGTTCTGTTGAAGCTCTCAAAGATTCTCTTGAGAAACTCTCAAACGATCAGGTCAGGTTGAACTGTATACACGCCGGTGTTGGGGCAATAAATGAGACCGATGTTATACTTGCATCTGCATCAAATGCAATAATAATAGGTTTTAGAGTGAGACCGAACAGCAAAGCGGCGGAGCTTGCGAAAAAGGAAAAGGTTGATATAAGGAGATACAGTATTATTTACGATGTTATAGACGATGTCAAATCGGCCATGGAAGGCCTCCTTGCACCCGAGCTTAAGGAGGAGATTGTTGGCACTGCTGAGGTGCGAAAGGTCTTTAGAGTTTCAAAGATCGGTAGTATAGCAGGTGTTTATGTAACGAGCGGAAGAATTGCAAGAACCGATAATGTTAGATTGATAAGGGATGGTGTTGAGATCTACTCCGGGAAAATAGAATCTTTGAAGAGGTTTAAAGAGGATGCAAAAGAAGTTCCGCAGGGATATGAATGCGGTATTAAAATAGAGAATTTTGATGATATCAAAGAGGGTGATGTTATAGAAGCATATGTAATACATGAAATTGCAAAAAAATTGGATACGGTAAAATAAAAAATGTTGAGTATAAATCAAAAGAGAATAGAAGAACTTATTAAAGTTAAAATATCTATGCTGCTGGTCAAGGGATTGAAAGATCCCAGGTTGGATAATTTTATCACCATCCTTAATGTAAAACTCGCGGGTGATGGCAGGTCTGCGAGGGTTGTTTTCTCTGTAATCGGTTCTGAAAAGCAAAAGCACGATGTTCTTGAAGGTCTGCAGAGTGCGAGGGGCTATATACAGATGAGACTGGCAAAAGAGATGAGAGTGAAGTATATACCTCATCTCATATTTGAGCTCGATGACGAAACAGAGGACAGGGTAAGACTCGTTGAAAAGATAAACAGATTAAGCGAGGAGAGTAACAGGGAGTAAAAGCCTAATTCAATAAAATGGATTGTTGATGGGAAAAGAGGTAAATAGAGAGAGATGCTGGGAGTTGATAGAATCATCAAATAGTATAGTTTTAACAACACATGTAAGACCTGATGGTGACGGAATAGCATCCGAACTTGCCCTTTATAAACTCTTTAAAAATCTTAATAAGAGGGTGTACATCGTTAATCAGGATGAAACCCCCTTCATGTACAGATGGCTCCCCAATGCTGAAGAGATAATCGAGTACAGTAAAGTTAAGGATCAGAACACGATAGTTGAAAC
>JALXDB010000282.1 GCA_026990615.1 Spirochaetota bacterium | reverse complement strand
AAAATCTTAATAAGAGGGTGTACATCGTTAATCAGGATGAAACCCCCTTCATGTACAGATGGCTCCCCAATGCTGAAGAGATAATCGAGTACAGTAAAGTTAAGGATCAGAACACGATAGTTGAAACAGATATAGATCTATCCATTTTACTTGATTGCTCTAGCGACAAAAGAATTGGGAAAGTCAGAGATCTTATTGAGAGATCGAAATTCGTAATTAGCCTGGATCATCATGAGGATTCAGAATGTTACAGGGATTACTGCTATGTTGATACGGATGCATCGAGTATAGGTGAATTGATAACGGATATAGTTCCCGATATATGGAGAATAATGGACTACGAGATGGCTGTATGCATATACGTATCGATACTGACCGATACCGGATCTTTCTCTTACAGCAATACAACATCAAAGGTTTTCAATGTAGCAGCGAGGCTTTTGTCTTACGGGGTTAAACCTGAAGTTGCTTATAGAAATGTTTACAACAACAAGAGCCTTAGCTATTTGAAGCTTCTTGGGAAGGCTTTGAGCAGGCTTGAAGCAGTTGAGAACGGAAAGATTGTTTATTTGATGTTGCCCATATCCGTGTACCAGGAAACAGGTGCTACCGAGGAGGATAATGAGGGAATACTTGAGGTAATAAGAAGCCTCCGAAATATGGAGCTGATAATAATGCTTCGTCAGCTTGACAGTAGTAGGTTCAAAGGTAGTTTAAGGTCGGAAACAAAGGTGAACTGCAATCATCTTGCCAAAATTTTTGGTGGTGGAGGGCATTTTAAAGCCAGTGGATTTGTTGTGGAGGGCGATATAAATACGGATGGACATATAGTTATCAGCAAGATAATTGAAGAGGTGAAAAAACAGGGGTGGGTGTAGATGGAATAATTTTGCTTGATAAAGATCCCGGTAAAACCTCATTTGAATGTGTGGATATACTGAGGAGAAAGCTTCATTTAAAAAAGGCAGGACATGCAGGCACTCTTGATAAGTTTGCATCTGGTTTACTAATTGTCTGTGTGAACCGTGCTACATCACTGCAAAACCTATTTATGGACAATCCAAAAGTATACAGGGCAAGAATAAAGTTTGGGAAGACAACGGATACTCTAGATATTTATGGAAGAGTCATTGAAGAGAGAAAAGTTGAATATTTTAGTGATGAAAGAATCAGGGAGGTTTTGTCTGGCTTTACGGGAGAGATTGATCAGGTTCCACCCGAATATTCAGCGATTAGAGTTGGCGGCAAACGGCTGTACAAGAGAAAGCTTATGGGGGAAGAGCTTGATATTAAACCAAGAAAGGTTTTTATTCATTATATAAAGTTAGTAGAAAACTCTGGAGATACCATAGTAATAGAGGCAGAAGTCTCAAAAGGAACATACATCAGGGCACTCGCAAGGGATATAGCCGAAGCTCTGAATACAATTGGTTACTGTGAAGAACTTAGAAGAATAAGTATTGGCCCTTTTTCTGTTGAGAAAGCGAAGCGCCTGGACGAAATAATTCATAACGGCAGGGCTGGTGAAAGCGTTATAATACCGATTGAAGATGCACTTGGATATCTTCCCCGTAT
>JALXDB010000281.1 GCA_026990615.1 Spirochaetota bacterium | reverse complement strand
AAACAGAGGAATATGCGATGTAAATGCAGGCATACTGTTTGTGGATTTTATAGATGTTCTCAACAGAATAACAGAGCACCTTAAAAATATAGCAGACTCAGTTGTTCGTATCCATAAGTACGACCTAAATTTATGATCTTTACCCAATTACATTAATCATATATAATGTTACCCATATATAGTGTAACCATTAACTTTAGAAACCATGTTCAGGTGAACAATGTACACAATATTCTTTTTTTCGATGATAGTAGCTTTGAGCGGAGCTCTTGTCCCGGGGCCTCTACTTACCTACACCATAATTAAAACTCTCGAGTCAACCTCAAGGGGGTATCTTACCGGTTTTAAAGTAATTCTTGGCCATGCTATAATCGAGGGGTTTCTTGTCACGGGAATACTGTTTGGATTTTCCCTTATTCTAACCAGGGTTTCTGTTGTCAGAGTAATAGGATTAATAGGAGGTGGCTTTCTAATCTACATGGGAACAGACATACTTGTAAAGATTAAATCAAGAAAATTCAGCACACCTTTTGAAAAAGAAAATAAGAAAGAAAACGGCTCAATTATGAGAATATCAAACCCAGTTCTGGGGGGTGCTCTAATTTCGATGAGTAATCCTTACTGGTGGATATGGTGGGCTACAATAGGGTTCGGGTTTATGCTTCAGTACAACCTATCCATAAAAAACTGGTTGGGATTGAGCATCTTCTTTTTTGGCCACGAAACCGGTGATTTACTCTGGTATGCCACAGTCTCCTCGTTAATTCACCTGGGGAAAAAGAAGATAAATCGGAAACTCTACACAGTACTCCTGGGGTTGTGCAGCGCGGTTATACTTGGATTCGGTGTCTTTTTAATTCTAAAGGTTATTCTTAAACCTCTGTAAGTTGTTACTACAAATGATACAATTTCAGGCAGATCGGATTAATAAAAATATTAAGAAGACACATCCTTATATGGTAGTGATTCGACAACCTGCCTTTATTCACTCGCATGATTTGATTATATGCGGCCAGCAAAAAGGGGGAAACCAAACGTCAATTTCTGCATGATTCTTAAACCGGGAACAGCCCAGCTTACTTTTTTTGATCTTTCATATCTGAGGGAATTTTTATTTTTGATCCTGGATAGATAAGATCTGGATTCTCAATGCCGTTAACCTCCGCAAGGTACCTGTAGTAATAGCCTCGCCCGTAGTATCTTTTAGCTATATCCGATAGCGTATCTCCCTCTTTAACCGTATACTGGTACAGGAGGCCTGTTACCTTTTTGCCCTGCTCCATTTGATTGGTTGATTTACTCACTGTTTTACTACCCCCTGCTTTCTCTTTGTAGGAACCTCCTTTTTCTGACCTTTCCGAAGTTGTATTCGAACTGTCCATCTCAATCTTTTGATAGGCCTTATCTCCTGTGTTGCCGGCACCGGTATCCTGACCGGCTGTGGATTTACTACCTTCAGCTTCGATAAGTTCTCCACCGCTGTTTAAAACCTCACTCTCTTTCCCCCTGCTCTGCTGAATCCCCCTTTGATGAATTAAAAGAAAAAGGGCAAGCACAACTACCACAGCAAGGCCAAA
>JALXDB010000280.1 GCA_026990615.1 Spirochaetota bacterium | reverse complement strand
CCCCTTTTAGAAAATTGATTTAAGATATCTAAATCACCTTCAACTGAAGGGCCGGCTCCAACAACAATACAACCAATCCCCTTGGCTCTGTTTTCAATTAGGTTAACCCCCGCTCTGGCAAAGAAATACACCACATTTTTAAAGCTGTTCTTTGTCCACAGTTTATCAAACCTTTTAAGTGTAGCTATATTAATACTGTTTCTGTTGATGAAATCGTTGTAAGATTTTGTAAGGTTGTTTACATAGTGGTTAAAGAGTCTTTGATATGATTTCAGGATCAGCATCTTTGATGTATTGGGAATTTGCGACTGAAACAGAGTGTCATCAATCCTGTCTAAATCGATAAATATATGGAGTTTTTCGTGTTTTAGAATTTTATCAAAATTTCTGGTTTCCAGGGCTTTTATGAAAATTTCTGTGGAAGGTTCAAATAGGTACAGCTCCACATCCGGCAAGATTTCAATAACTCTTTCGATGTGGTATCCAAGTCCGAAACCAACTATAAAAACCGCGTCCTCATTGCCGTCAATTTTTCTTTTAATTAAATTCTCCACTTCTTTCAGGGGATCGATTTTCGAGTGAATGGGTATAACTGCACTATTTTTTCTGACAATAAGAGTTTTTAATCCTGAAGAGGATTTATCCTCCTCAACTATTATTTCTTTGTTTTTGTTGATATGGGAATATTTAATCTTTCCTAATTTCTTTGCAATGTCAGGAAATCTGTTTCTTAACAAACCCAAATTAATATCGAAAAAACCGTTATTCATTGTGATATTCATTGTGTACCACATAAACAGTGGAGTTATCGGGGAGAATATTAAGATACGGGGCAATCCTCTCCACAATATATTTGAATACCGGCGCTGCAGTCTGCCCGCCGTATTTTTCTCCCTTCGGCCTGTCAATTGTAACAAGGACTGCTATTTCGGGATTCGGTACAGGAACGAAACCTATAAAGGACGCATAGAATTGGTTTTCAAGATAACCGCCGTTTTTTACATCCGCTATCTGAGCAGTCCCGGTTTTGCCCGCTATGTTGTATCCCTCTATTCTTGCCTTGTATCCGGTACCCTCCTTTGTAAGAACACCTGTCAGTATCTTTAGTAAATTTTCGGCTGTCTCTTTACGTATTACTCTTCTTATTTTTAGAGGTTTGTACTCCTTTAATACAGTCCCATCTGGATTTTCCAGTTTTTTTATAATTCTGGGCTGCATCAGTACGCCGTTGTTTGCAATAGCCGAACCTGCAGTTATTAACTGCAGGGATGTTACCGCTACTTCCTGTCCAATGGCTATTTCATATTTTGAAATTCTGCTCCATCTGTTCGGGGTTCTCAGTATTCCTGAAGATTCGCCGGCAAGGTTAATGCCGGTTGGGGTTCCAAATCCAAAGTTTCTCAGTCCTTTATAAAGTTCGTTATCATCTATTCTGTCGACCGAGAGAATCATCCCCACATTGCAGGATTTTTGCAGGACTTCCCTGAAATCTATAATTCCATGCTTTGCCGTGTCATGTATTGTTGTATTGCCTATTTTAATGTATCCTTTGCATACAAACCTGTCGGATGGTGATATCAGGTTTTTGTCGAGCAAAAGGGATGCTATGAAAATTTTAAATGTGGATCCTGGTTCAAAGGAATCTGTAATGGCCCTGTTTCTTATGTAGTTTTTCGGGAACTTCTTAAAGTAGTTGGGATCAAAATCAGGTTTATTGGCAAGTGCGAGTATTTCTCCTGTGGAAGGCCTCATAACAATTGCAGTTACCAGTTTTGCCCCGGTATCTTTCAATGCCTTTTCCAGTGCCTCCTCCACGACCCCCTGAATGTACCTGTCTATAGTCAGTACTACCGAGTATCCCCTTGATTGACCTATCAGATTTATCTTCTTTTTATCCACCCTTTTCGGATTTAGATAGGAATCGAAGTAGTATTCTATTCCTTCAAGGCCTTTGTTATCTATACCCACAAAACCCAGGATGTGAGATGCGAGATGATGAAATGGATAGTAGCGCCTGAACTCCTTTTCGAGATACACACCCTTTATAGAAAGACCTTCTATATTGTGTATTTTACTTAGATCAACCTGCCGTTTTATCCACACAAAGGGTCTTTTTCTGTTGAGTTGATTCAGTATTTCTCGGTAATCTATTCCAAGTATAGCGGAAAGCCTTTTTGAGGTTTCAAGTTTGTTTTCTATTTCGGCAGGCCTCGCATATATTGAGTAGGTTTCTATACTGAGGGCCAGTTTGTCGCCATTCCTATCTAGTATGAATCCCCTTTCCTGAAGATTTTTTGTCTGAGGCGAGGCTAGTATTATATCCTTGTTGAAAAACATGAGTTTTGTAATTCTAATTACCAGAACACTGAAAACGAGAGCTGTTATGAGTATAACAAACTTGAATCTTCTGAGATTATTGAACATTTAATGCGAAGCTCCGATATTAGTTGCATTCATTTTATATTAACGACATGATACGTTATTATTTAAGTTAAAGGTTAATACCTTGACTGATTAATTCTCAATAAATATATTAATCAAAACAATGCCGGTCGAAACATTAGAACTTAAGCTTGGACTATTATCTGGCAGACAGTTTCTTCTTTTCATCTAAAGCGTATAAAATTTTTTAGTTGCATGCAAAATAAACAATCGGGAAGCTCAACCATGACTTTTCAGGAGATAATCTTTCATTTAAACAAATACTGGCACGAAAGAGGAGCTATTATAGTACAGCCATACGATCTTGAGACAGGAGCGGGAACTTTTAATCCTGCAACATTCCTGCGTTCACTTGGCCCAGAACCGTGGTCATCGGCCTATGTTGAGCCTTCGAGGAGGCCAACTGATGGCAGGTATGGGGAGAATCCTAACAGGCTCCAGCTATTTTATCAATACCAGGTGCTGATAAAGCCCGCACCATTTGATATTCAGGAGCAGTATTTGAACAGCATATCAACAATGGGTATAGATTTTTCTGAGCACGATGTAAGGTTTGTTCATGATGATTGGGAATCACCCACGCTCGGAGCTACGGGTCTGGGATGGGAGGTATGGCTGGACGGAATGGAGATCACCCAGTTTACGTATTTTCAGCAGGTTGGTGGAATAGAGCTTGATCCAATACCCGTTGAACTTACCTACGGCCTTGAAAGAATTGCAATGTTCATTCAGCAGAAAGAAAATGTTTTCGATGTGATGTGGAACGAGGAACTTACTTATGGGGATATAAGGCAGAGAGAAGAGTATGAATTTTCCAGGTATAATTTTGAAGTTGCAGATATTAAAAGGCATATAATGCTGTTTGATGAGTTTGAAAAAGAGACTTTCAACATACTGGAAAATGGCCTGGTGCTGCCTGCATACGATATGGTTATCAAATGCTCTCATATTTTTAATATCATAGATGCAAGGGGAGCAATAAGTGTTACCGAGAGAGCATACTATATTCAAAGGGTTAGAAATCTTGCGAAAGCAGTTGCAAAGGCCTATGTTGAATCCAGAGAGAAATTGGGTTTTCCTTTGTTAAAGAAAAGGAATAAAAGTTAAATAATAGTCTCTACAGGGGCATATTAATGGAAGAATACGCACATCTTTTATGTGAAATCGGGGTTGAGGAGTTGCCCCATTCTATTAGCTTTAGGGTAGCCAGAGATTTTAAGGAGTCTTTTACAAAATTGTTAGATGAAAACAGGATTGACCACGGAGAGGTCCGTTTATTTTCTACACCCCGCAGGTTTTCCATTTTAATCCAAAATGTTTCACAGTATCAGAGTGATTATGAAGAAGAGAAGCGTGGGCCTTCATTTGATAAGGCATATTCTGATGGCAGACCTACAAGGGCACTTTTAGGTTTCTGCAGGGCAAATGGTATAGAACCTGAGGAGGTAGTTTTTAAGGAGGTGAGGGGGAGCAGATATATATTTGCTGTTAAAAAAATAAAGGGTGATAAGACTGTAAAGCTTTTACCGGATATACTCGAAACAGTTCTGAACGGTATGAGATTTCCTAAAACCATGAGATGGGAAAAGAGCAACTTTTCTTTTATAAGGCCAATTAGATGGATTTTGTTTAAATACGGCGATGAAGTAGTTGGGTATGATAAGGTGGGGCTTAGCAGCTCTGAGTACACCTTCGGGCACAGGGTCTACAGCAGCGAAGCGATAAAAGTCGAAAATGTTGAGGATTATGAGGAACTTCTAAATAAAGCCTGCGTAGTTGCTGACCGGGATAAACGGCTTAATCTTATACGGGAGGGAGTAGAGAGGATAACTAAAGAGCTGAATACGCGGGTGCCTGAGGGGGCAGAGGTCCTGTTTGAGGTTAATACCGATCTGACAGAACTGCCAAATCCAGTTCTTTGCAGTTTTGAGGAGGAGTATCTTACACTGCCTCCTGAAGTTTTGATATCGGAGATGGTTGAGCATCAAAGGTATTTTCCTCTTATGGATAGTGAAGGGAAAATAACAAACAATTTTATAGTGATTTCAAATATAAAGGACAATACAAAGAGTAAAGCTGGATTTGAGAGGGTATTGAGGGCAAGATTAAACGACGGGAAGTTTTTTTACGAGGAAGACAAAAAAAGAAATTTCTTCGATTACCTTGAGGACCTCAAGGCTGTTAGCTTCCATCCTGAGCTTGGCAGCATGGAGGAAAAGGTCAGGAGAGTCGAAAAGATATCGGGTGTTATCAGCGATTATCTAAAACTTGAAGATGAGGTAAAAAGGGATATCCTGGAAGCAGCCACACTCTGTAAGAACGATCTCGTTACTCAGATGGTCGGCGAATTCCCAAATTTGCAGGGAATAATGGGTTATTATTACGCGCTTGAGTCAGGTCATGGTGAAAGAGTTGCAAAGGCAATAAAAGATCATTACAGACCGAGATTCTCTGGTGATAGGACGCCTGAGGATATTGTTGGCTCTGTGGTGGGTATTGCAGATAGGCTTGATAGTATTATAGGTATTTTTTCAACAGGCTATGAACCTAAAGGCTCCAGAGATCCCTACGGCCTGAGAAGAGCTGTATTTTCCATTATCAGAATTATAGTTGATAAGAAAATCAATCTATCTCTCAGTAATCTATTATCCGAGGTTGTGGGTATTTATCCTCTGGTAAAAGATAAGGAAAACTTTAAAAAGAAACTTGAGGATTTTTTTAAAACGAGAATCAGATCTGTTTTTCAGGAGCTTGGTTTTGATTATGATGAAATAGATGCTGCTATGGCCAATGTTCTGGACGATATCTATGAAGCATACAGGAGGGTTGAAGCTCTACATAGATTTAGGTCGAGGGAGGGGTTCAAGGATCTTTTTATAGCTTTTAAAAGAATGGCCAATATTGTTAAAGAAGGAGGCGAGTGTGATGAATCCGGCAGGGTAAATCCGGATCTTTTTGTTCAGCAGGAGGAAAAGGCTCTGTACAATTACTATCTGGAAAAGAAGAGTTATATAAAGAGAGCTATAGATTCTAAAGATTACGAAGAGGTCTATGAAATCCTCGGTTCATTTAAATCTTATGTCGATGATTTTTTTGATAATGTTCTGGTTATGGAGGATAATAGAAACCTCAGATGCAATCGTATATATCTGCTTCGGGAAATAGTTGAATCATTTTCCGGGATAATTGATTTTTCTAAACTCGTGGTTTCCTGAGTATGTATTGACCATGATAATATCAATTTATATATTAGATAAATAAATATTATCGTATTTTATTGTAAT
>JALXDB010000279.1 GCA_026990615.1 Spirochaetota bacterium | reverse complement strand
ATCCGCCAAGTAGTCCACCAAGTCCACCCATGGGGAATCCTGTTATGTAACTTTATTGTTTTTATTTTATCAAGTGTAATTGATTTATTTTGATATTTTGCACATGTGGTTTATATAAAATAAAATAATAAAATTTGAATTGAATAGCAAAATAATAACTAATTTCTCTATAATATCTTTATTTTATAGTTAATAACTGGTTGTAATCCTCTTTAAGAAGACGAAGAGTGAACCAATTACAAGTATTCCTACGATAATCGAGAAAATCGGGTTTATTTTCATATATGTAAAGAGGTATCCAAACAGTAGGCTGGTTACTGTGGCGAGGATTGTGTATGGAAGTTGGAGCAAAACCCTCGATTTAATGGATAATTCACTTGCTCCCGTTACAACAATGAACACCGGGGAAAAAACCGAATTTATAACCCCGAAAGTTGAACCTGATATAATAGCTCCAACGGTTGCATATGTAAAATAGTCGACGATCAATGGATCAGTATGAGCTGTGCTTAACCCTTTCAGGGCTATTGGGATAAGAGAAGTAACAGCTACAAGTCTTGAGCCAGATATATAACTCAAAATTACTGAAATAATAAAGAACAGCAGGGGATACAGATTCAATTTTGTATTGCTGCTGATTATCAATTCGGTTAACTGTTTTCCAAGTGATACTCTTTTGGCTGTAATTGATACTGCAAGAGATAAAATTAGATAAAGAGTAATCGGAAAAAATGCACCGTTTTGGCCATTGTTCTTTAGAACAATGTTCTGACTGTTATCCTTTTTTGATATTATCATGTATAGTATAAAGTATATAATCCCCCCAAGTACTGCAGATGAGAGTAGTCCTTCGATATTTTGCCTGTTTATTCTTGACAAACTACCGAGGTTAGGTAAAAAAATGACAGCTATTAAAATCAGGGTAGTTAATACGATTATAATGGATCCTCCCCCGGCATACAGGGAGAATTTACTATCATCTCCTTTTGATCTTGTGCTCCGGGGATTCTGCACAATAACAAGTTTCTCCCTGGCTTCAATTGCAATTTTTTTCCTGAAAATATGGGCATCCTTTTTTAATATGGTAGTTGCAGCAATAGTAAAAAGTGTAAAGATATTGTAAAACTGGAATGGAATTGACCTGATAATAATCTTAATAGGTGGATAATCGATACCCAGACCCGTCAATGTGTTGCCAATTAAAGGTACAACCACCGGTAAAAATAATGTAAACGGTATAAGTGTAAAAAGAGAAGGCGACAGATTTGATACAGTAAATGAAAATCTTTCAGGCCTGAGGTTCTTCTTTTTAATAAAAGGTTTAAAGAGAAGTGAAGTGAACAATACGGATAAGAACTCTTCAAAGGTTAGAACCGTGTTTAACAGTAGAGCTATTAATTCAACAGTGTATCTTGAAAACTTTTTGAGTATTTTACTATTGAGAGCACTCTGAAACACACCCTTTGAGCTGAAGAAGTGGTACAGTACTAGTACCTCTGAAAAGAGGATTACTATGCTCCAGGTGTTCGGGTCCGTAAGAGTGTGAATAAGTATATAATTAGTCAGATTAACGTATCCAGCAACCGGGTTGAATTTATACAGAATCCATAGGGATAAAAAAATTCCGAGCAGGATGGGGAGAATAGGTTCCTGCTTCCAGATTATGAGTGCAATGGCGATAAGAAATGGTAGAATTATTATTATTGTGTATAGCATCTATACTGCCCTGAATTTTGGGTGTAAAAATTAAAACTAAATGTAATTAATTTGAACTGTTTAATCAATTTAAATAGCATTAAGTGAGAGTTGATGGCGCAAGAAACCAGTTATTCAAGAGACTTTCTATCTTCCAGATAGTAGATGGCCTTTGATATCCTATCCAGAACTCTTTTCTTTCCAAGAACCTCCATCGTTTCGAATAGCCCTGGAGAAACCCTTGTACCGGTTACGGCAACCCTTAGAGGCATAAAGATCTGTTTTGTTTTAAATCCGGTTTCTTCCATCAGGCCTCTAATAAACTCCTCTATGTTATCCTTTGTAAATGTTTCTATTTTTTCAAGTCCTTTCCTCGCTTTTTTTAATAAATCTAAAGCCTGGCTAATATCAAGCCCCTTTGGAACTAGTTCCTTTTTTTCTCTTATTTCAAAATGCCTGTCGAAAAAGAACCATATCTTTTCCGGTATTTCCGAAAGAAGTTTAATTCGTTCCTGTATTAAAGGGATAATTTTTAAAAGGTAATCCCTGTTGGCTTCTATCTCATCTTCTGTTAGTAAGTCGGCTTTAATTATGAATGGTTTCCCGAGCTCAAGGAGTTCTTCGGGAGATTTTTTCCTTATATAAACACCGTTGTACCAGTCAAGCTTGTCGTATGAAAAAACAGCAGATGCTTTGTTTATCTTTTCAATGGTAAAATATTTTATCAGGTCTTCCATGCTGAATATTTCAGTTTTATCATCGTACGACCATCCAAGAAGTGCAATAAAATTAAGAACCGCTTCACTAAGATATCCCTTTTCCCTGAACTCTTTAACTGTTGTGGCGCCGTGACGTTTTGATAGTTTTCCTCCACCCGGTGCAAGAATAACCGGAACATGGGCAAAAAACGGTGGCTCCCATCCAAAGGATTGATAGAGAATTACATGTTTGGGAGTGCTCGATATCCATTCTTCACCTCTAATGACGTGAGTGATTCTCATCAGATGATCGTCGACAATATTCGCAAGGTGGTATGTTGGGAATCCATCTGATTTTATAAGTACAATATCATCGAGGGTTTCATTTGAAACAGTGATTTTCCCCCTTATCAGGTCATTGAAGTTGGTTTCTCCGCTTAAAGGAGCCTTCAATCTGATTACATAGGGTTTATTTTCACTTTCATATCTTTTAATATCTTCTTCACTGAGATTTCTGCAGTGCCTGTCATATCCGATTTTTTCGCCCCTCTTCCTCTGTTCCTCCCTGAGTTTCTCAAGCCTCTCCTGGGAGCAAAAACATTTGTATGCGTTACCGCGTTTTATGAGCTCTTCTGCATGTTGCAGGTAAATGTCTTTTCTCTCTGATTGCTTGTACGGAGCATACGGGCCTCCTATGTCTGGCCCTTCATCCCATTCTATACCTACCCATTTCAGTGATTCCATTATATCTGTCATTGCCTCTTCTATATACCTTGTTCTGTCTGTATCCTCGATCCTGAGAATAAAAATTCCCCCGTTATGTCTTGCAAATAGATAGGAGAACAGAGCAGTTCTTAAACCTCCTATATGTAAAAAGCCTGTTGGACTTGGAGCAAACCTGGTTCTTACCATATCTTTTTAACTCCTTTAGTTAAGTGGACTGGTCGTCCTATTATAGCAGTAAATATACTAATTAATGAGTTTGCGAGAAATAGATAATGGTGTATATTTGCTTAAAATCTTTTTTATGACTTTAAATTTTTGAGAGTTTAATTATTATAATAATAAAACCACAGATGAATTAAAAGGTAAGAGAATAAAAATGGAAAGGTTTGTTGTTGAAGGAGGATACACACTATCTGGAGAAATTGAACCGGCTGGAAATAAAAATGCGGCATTGCCAATTCTCGCCGCTACATTGCTTACTGATGAGAAGATAATCTTGAGAAATGTTCCCAGGATAAGAGATGTTGAAACAATGGTTGCTCTTCTTAAAAGTATAGGTTCAGAAATCATCTGGTTGACAGAGGATACTTTAAGCGTAAAAACGAACCTTCCAGGTGAAAAAACTATAGAACTGGAAAAGAGGTATGCAGGAGAGATCCGAGCCTCCATACTCCTTGCAGGACCGCTAATTGCCAGAGGAAAAAATGTGTATTTTCCTCCTCCCGGCGGTGATGTGATTGGAAGGAGAAGGCTCGATACACATTTTATGGCACTGGAAACTCTCGGTGCTAAAGTTAAAACCGAACGCAGGGGCTTCCATATCAAGGCCGGCAGGTTAAAAGGAACAACAGTTTTTTTAGATGAGCCTTCGGTTACGGCAACGGAGAATGCAATTATGGCATCTGTTATGGCATCCGGCAGGACGCAGATAAGAAATGCAGCATCGGAACCGCATGTGCAGGATCTTATAAATTTCTTAAACAGTCTGGGAGCAAATATAACCGGAACGGGGAGTAATGTTCTCGATATAAATGAAAGCTCCGGGCTTTCAGGAGGAAACTGGAGGATAGTTGGTGATCATATTGAGGTAGGAAGTTTTATAGCACTTGCTGCAGTTATAGGGGACGGCTTGAGAATAAAAAATGCTGAGACGAAATACCTGAATATGATTAGACACTATTTTTCTAAACTTGGGGTGGAAATTGAGATATCGGGTGATGATGTAATAGTCCCCGGCAAGCAAAAACTGGTTATAAAAAATGACCACTTCAATGAAATTCCAACAATATACGATTCCCCCTGGCCTGGATTCCCCTCTGACCTTACGAGTATCGCTGTCGTAACAGCGACTCAGGCGGAAGGAATGGTTCTAATTTTTGAAAAGATGTTTGATGGAAGGCTGTTTTTTGTTGACAAACTCGTTAGTATGGGGGCGAGGATTGTTCTCTGCGATCCACACAGGGCTGTTGTTGCCGGTCCTTCAAAGCTTGTGGGAACAGAGCTTGTAAGCCCCGATATAAGAGCGGGTATGGCTTTGCTTATAGCAAGCTTATGTGCAGAAGGCAGAAGTATTATAAACAACATTTCACAAATTGACCGGGGATACTACATGCTCGAGAAAAGGCTATCCAGTATAGGTGCCCACATAGAAAGGGTTTCGGATTGAGAGTATGGCAAATGTTAAAAGACTAAAAATTGTCTCTCTGATTTTAACAGTACTTTTTATCTCCCTTCTTTTAATCTTTGCTACCATGTTTATTTATACGAAAAATATCGAAGAATCATGGCTATCACTTTCGAAACTAACCGTAGTTTCCATTGTAAATGGTCTTGATAGGTGTGAAGATGATGGAAATGTCCTGGCCTTTAAAAAATGTTTTGATTCTGTTGCAAAATACTACTGTTTGAACGATTGCAAAATGCTGGTGTATAATAAGATAAATGGTGAAGTCCTGTACCCTTTTAATGTAAGCAGTTACAGTATTGACAGGGTAAAACCTGACATGGATAAGCTTGTTGAACGCCTTAAAAACGACGTAGAGGGGAAATATTCTACAGGGAGTGAGCTTGGATATTTTTTTAATTATGAAAAAAAGCACCTTGTTTTTCTGATTTATACAGATAAAAAAACTCTGTTTTACTACAGAAACCTTTTAATCTATGCAGAAATATCAGCCCTGTTTATTTTACTTACCATTGTTGCCGTTTCTAATCTAAGAAATTATGTAAGAGATAGAGAGTTTTATAACAGGATGTCTAACATTTTAACAGGTTCGGTTGTCAATGTTGATGGGACCTTCGAGATAAAGAGGGTGGATGGATTTTTTGAAGAAGACCCCTACAAAAACCGTTTGATAAGCAGCTTTAACAGGATGGCTGATAAGGTAAATACAATTGTAAAGAGGTACAATAAAAAGATTCAGGAAATCACAAAGCAGAGAGGTAATTTAAGGAAACTAGCTTATCTTTACAAAAAGTTTTCGGATAAGGATGCCTCGATTGGGATCGATAAAAAGCTTGTTGAGAAATTTTCAAATGAGAAATTTAAATTGGTTTCAATTTCTCTGCGTCTTATTGATTTTTTAACTCCCCTGAAAGAAGTTTATCCTGAGGTAATTAGTAGAG
>JALXDB010000278.1 GCA_026990615.1 Spirochaetota bacterium | reverse complement strand
TAAAAGGAGTTGGTACGGAAAACTTTGGTAGAAATTATTTTAAATAAATATTATAATACAATCAATCAAAATTTCATTATTTGTTTTTCCTTGACAAAGTGATATTCTATTCTTATATATAGACATTAAAATTACGCAGTTTAACAAAGGTGATCTAAGGAAAGGGGTATGAAAAGAACATATCAGCCTAGCAGATTAAAGAGAAACAGGAAATTTGGATTTAGAAAAAGAATGAGTACAAAAGATGGAAGGATGATTTTAAAAAGAAGACGGCGAAAGGGTAGAAAAAAATTGACGGTTGCAGATGAAAGATAGGGATATAAATAATAATGACTAATCATTCAATAATTTTTCGGGAAGGAGGGAAGATTTTTAATAAAGCTGGAGGAGTAAAAGAATTAATCCAGATATTAACATCAAAAGACGAAAACAAAGCATCAAAAGCCTGAATGATTTTCTGCGGCTTAAAAAAGAAGGAAAAAGGATTGATTCTAATCATTATGGATTGGTATTTGTAAAAAACGGTCTTACTTGGAGCAGGTTAGCAATAATAACTGGCAGGAAGCTTGGTAAAGCTCATTTGAGAAACTATGAAAAAAGAATATGCAGGGAGTTTTTCAGGGAGATAAAGGATTCAATTCCATCGGGCTATGATTTTCTTGTTATAGTAAAGAGAAGAAGCAAGAGTTTTGCAGAGAGTCGAGAAGATTTTATGAAATTATTTAAAAAAGCGATGTTTTTGATTGCAAGAGATGAAGGATAAGGTAGATATATTAACAGTAACTCTTAATAATGATAGCATTGATCAGAGGACTAACAGCAATTTTTTTAAAACTGTAATTTTAGGATTAATAAAATTTTATCAAAAGTCAATTTCTCCTTTATTCCCTCCATCCTGTATATATACCCCTACCTGCTCACAGTATGCTGTTGAGGCTATTACTAAGTACGGCATTTTTAAAGGGGGTTTTAGAGCAGTAAAAAGGGTTCTTCGCTGTACACCATTTCACAAAGGTGGTTATGACCCTGTAGACTGACAGTACGCAAATGTGAGAAGATAGTAAATTCTAATTTGTAGGGTATTTTGATCATGGATAAAAATACAATTGTAGCAATAATCTTGATTTTTATACTTGTTATAGTGTTTCAGTTTCTTTTTTTAAAACCTCAGGTTCAGAAAAATGTACAGCAAACTGTTCCATCTCAAAAGGTGCCCGAAGAAACAAAGGCAAAAAAGCCTGCAGAAACAGTTCCCCAGGTATCAACTACCGCTAAAAAGTTAATTGCTCCTGCTCCGTCAGAACAGGCAGTAAAAGAGAATGTAGTTGTGGATACAGATGTATACAGAGTAGAATTCTCAACAGAAGGTGCTAAAATTATAAGCTTTAAACTAAAGAAGTACCTTGATAAGAATGGAAAACCAATAGAGCTGGTTGAATACAAGGATGGAGATATTTTGCCCTTTGAAGTACACTTCAACAGGCTGAGAAATCTTGCTGTAACTGATGACGTGGTATACTACTATAAAAAAGAGGGAGACTATACATATAGCTTTTATCAATTTTTTAAAGATAATCAGGGAAAGATATTTAA
>JALXDB010000277.1 GCA_026990615.1 Spirochaetota bacterium | reverse complement strand
ATAAAACATTTCATCTTTCCGTCCCAGAGCACCTTCATAATCTCCAACCATCTCTCTTAAAGATGCTAAAAACCCGTCCAGTTTTTTATCTCTCTTTTTTGAAGATGTATCCTCTACAAGGTGCATCTGATACTGCTCTTTTTGCAACAATAGCCGGACAACATCCCTATAAAATAGCGGGAACGATTCTTTCGTTACTCCGTATCTCTTCCATATACTGAAATTATCTTCAAGGTTAGACTTCGACAGAATGTATACAGCTGGAGAACTTAACCGCCTTACAGCAATACACGAGGCACACCTGCAGGAAGCTGCCCCATTCTCTCTACAGTTCAGGACTCTTGCAAGCTCAAGAGCTGTAAAGAACTTTTCGCTTCTCTCGGGGCCATAAAATAGCATGGTCTGGGGCAGCCTGTCCCTCTTTAGTTCATTTTGCAGCATCCTTACTGCTATTTTTTGGCCTACCAGTTCCTCGAACAAGTTTTAAAGACCTCTCTTTTTTGTATGGGATATCCCTTTTCTGCTCAATTGTAGGGTCATGCAGCTTCTTTGCTATTTTCAGGGCTAAAAGCGCCATATATGCCGCTCTCTGCTCGGCCTGTTTCTTGCTATCTCCGACTCCTGGACCGAATGTTTTCTTTCTAACTTTAACATTGACGTAAAATTTGCGTTTGTGATCTGGTCCTTCCGTATTTACCACACTGTACTGAGGAATCATTTTAAACTTTTTCTGAGAGAATTCCTGTAGTATAGACTTATAGTCCTTTTCATGTTTATTTTCTTCTACTTTCAGAATCTCTTCTATGAATAATCTTTCTACAAACTTTTTAGCATTTTTAAACCCTGAATCAATATAGTAGGCGCCTATAAGAGCCTCAACACTGTCGCTGATCAGGCTTTTTCTGTTCCTTCCCCCCGATTTTTCCTCACCCTTACCGAGTAAAAGGTAATCCTTTATACCGATTCTCTTCCCCACATCGTAAAGTGTTGTTTCACTCACCACATACGATTTAATCCTTGCTAAAGATCCCTCTCTATAGTAGAGATGTTGCTCATACAGGTACTGGCTTATAATAAGGCCCAAAAATGCATCACCTAAAAACTCTAATTTTTCATTGTTCTCCAGGTCTGAGCCTATTTCGTTTGTAAATGATTTGTGGGACAGAGCTGTATTTAAGAGTGATATATCTTTAAATTTAATTCCGATAGATTTTTGAAAAGCGGCAAGCTGGCGCTGCCGCTCTTTACTAATATGATATTTATCCTTCTTCATACCTTGTTATTACAAGTGAAGCATTATGCCCACCAAATCCAAATGAATTATTTATAGCCACTCTGATATCTGCCTTAACAGCTTTATGAGGTACAAAATCAAGATCAAATTCTGGATCGTCAAGATTTATTGTGGGAGGAACAAGTCCCTCCTTAACTGTTAAAGCTGTAGCCACCGTTTCAACTCCACCTGCTGCACCGAGGAGATGGCCCAGCATTGATTTATTAGAGCTGATCTTAATCTTGTAAGCATGTTCTCCAAACAGATTTTTTATTGCAAGAACTTCTGCTTTATCACCCACCGGTGTGGAGGTGCCATGGG
>JALXDB010000276.1 GCA_026990615.1 Spirochaetota bacterium | reverse complement strand
GTCTATGATGATTATAGATACCACCTCAAACACGGTAATATTGATTTGGGTATTGACACTATAAATACATACGAAAATAATGATCAAAAGTAATGTTCAAGCTAGAAATTACTTTGATCTTAAAAATTTGTTTTAAAGTCTTTTATTAAGTGTAAAGTATATTTTATTAATCCTTCAATTAAAATTAGGTTAATTTAAGTGGGTTTTAAGTAGTAAATATACTTATTGAATTATAAAATCTGTGAAAAACGTAAAATAAAAACGGACGACAACAAGCGATGATGACAGAATGGCGAAATATACCTAAATCTACTTAAATAGTTTACTGGAAATACTCTCTATTTTTGCAGATTGTCGTAATTTCGCCACTCTGCATATCGCGAGACCGTTAGGCTTTATGCAAAAAAAAGGAAAAATAATAATCAGAAAATCATCATTAATTATTTGAGAAATTGATTATTTTTGAGTAATTAATTTAAAGTGGTGTAATTTGACCACTTTGGAAAATATTAAATATGAGCAAGATAAAGAAACTTAAAATAGAAAATGCGATAATATCAATAACTAAAATTAATGAAAATGATTTTATTTGCTTAACCGATATGGCAAAAGCAAAGAAAGGAGACAATAGAGCCGCTGATATCATAAAGAATTGGATACGAACACGAACAACTATTGAATTTCTGGGAACTTGGGAGATGTTATATAACCCCAATTTTAATGTGGTCGAATTTGACCACTTTAAATCGGAAGCAGGCTTACCGACATTTGTTTTAAGCCCGAAACAGTGGATTGAAAAAACAAATGCCATTGGAATAACATCAAAATCTGGAAGATATGGCGGAACGTATGCGCATAGAGATATTGCGTTTGAATTTGGTGCAGCAATAAGTTCGACTTTCAAATTATATTTAATTAAAGAATATCAGCGGTTTAAGGCAATCGAAAGTAATCAATATAATCTTGAATGGAATGTAAAACGAATTTTAAGCAAGGCAAATTATCATCTTCATACTGATGCTGTTAAAAATTATATTTTACCAAAAAAGAATTACACAAAAAATACAGAATGGTTGAGCTATGCAGAAGAAGCAGACTTATTAAATGTTGCTCTTTTTAAATGCACAGCAAAAGATTGGAGAGAGGCAAATCCTGAACTTGCAAAAAAAGGAATGAATATTAGAGATATTGCGAGTATAAATGAACTTGCAATCCTGTCAAATATTGAAAGTATGAATGCAGAAATGATAAGAAAAGGTATTCCTAAAAATGAAAGATTTAAACAGTTGAATGAAATAGCTGAATATCAATTGAATGTTCTGAATAAAAAAGATAGTTTAAAAGCATTAAAAAAGATAAGTGATGATATTTATCTAAAAAATAATGATGAATAAAAAGCACAAAAGCCTAACAATGTACATGTCATCAGACTTGCTATCGCATCGTCCTCCTCTTATCATTATCCGTTATGTGGAATTGTGTGTCCTGAATGGAAACCAAGACCATTGATTAATCAAATAAACTTGGAGACCAATGCTGTAATTAAGATGGAGGTAGGTCCTCCGTAGACGCTGTACAGGCGGGGTCTACAAAT
>JALXDB010000275.1 GCA_026990615.1 Spirochaetota bacterium | reverse complement strand
GTATGAATGCCAGTAGTGACGCCAGAAGTGTGGTTTTTCCGGTTCCTCCGATTAAGGATCCCGAGGATATGGATTTTCCGTTTATTATACCGTTTATCAGATATGCTGCCAGTTCTTTTGGAACTGTTCCTGCTCTTATAAGATCAATGATGCTGAGCATTCTCCCGCCGCGTTGCTGCATATAGAGAATCTGCTCAAGAATACTATCGTTAGTAGACATTATTAGCCTCCCAAGCTATATAAGAATATTTGTATTTTGATTGAGTTGTATTGGATATGATTTACTTTTTTATAATATCTCTGTATAGGGCTACCTGATCACGGCCGTGCTCTTTTGCGTAGTAAAGAGCTTTATCTGCCTGTTCTATTAATATATCTTCTGTCATATTTGAAGAGTGGATATAGTTTGATATACCAATACTGACAGTTACGTTAAACTCCCCCTTTTTGGATGAAAACTTGAGTTTTTTTACCGCTGCCCTCAGCCTTTCTGCTACATTTACCCCGTTATCAGGGTCTGTTTCAGGAAGTATTACAGTAAATTCTTCACCTCCAAATCTTGCAGGTATATCAAATTCTCTTACCTGCTTTTTTATAGTTTCTGCGACTTTTATTAAAACTTCGTCGCCCTTCATATGTCCGTAAGTATCGTTAATCTTTTTAAAATGATCCAGATCCATTATCATCAGGGTAAGATCGGTTTTGTACTTCTCTGCTCTCTCTATTTCCTCAATAAGCCTGTTTTGAAAATATCCATGATTGTAAAGTCTTGTTTTTCTATCCAGAGTTGCCATCTCGTATAGTTTTGCATTCTCTATTGCTACAGAGGCAAAACCTGCAATTATATCTAGGTACTGCTTTTCATTCTCTGAATACTTTATCCCAAAATCCCTTTCTTTCTCCTTCAAAAGCAAAAGCCCGTTTATTGCTCCTTTGAATCTCATAGGTACAATTAAGTTTATCTCTTTTTCTTTTAGTTTTTTGTAAAGATCTTCAAACTCTTTGTCATTTTTAAGATCACCAATATCTATAGTTCTCTGATTTTCTTTTAGGAATTTTATAAAGGGGCCATTGGCCTTGATCTCAAAATATTCCCCTTCTGTTCTAGTTATAAAATATTCACCGTCGTCTTTTTCCGCGGGTAGAAGTATAATTGCACCCGAGGCATGAAAGTGTCCGTTGCACGTTAGAACAACGATGTTTAATACATCGTTTAGTGATAGGCTTGCATTGAGAGTTTTACCTATCTCGAGAAGGGTTTTCAGATCGAATATCTGCTTTTTATAGTTTTCTTCCTGTTCATTGAACCCGAGAGTTTCCATTTATTCCCTTGTTTCGTTTTATTCCTTTATGTTTGGTATTAAAGCTTGAAATTATTGAAATTTATAGTAAAAATAAAGAAAGTTGCAAGAAATTACAAGTAATTTATTATTAGTCGGGGGTAATCTAAATGAGTATACAGATTGATGGATTATTTATCGGGATTGATGTCGGTACCCAGGGGACTAAATCTGTTTTAATAGATGGTAAAAACGGAAAAGTTTTAAGCGAAAGCAGGGAACCCTATCCGCTTTACGAGAAACCAGATGGAACAAGAGAGCAGGATCCGCAGGACTGGATAAATGCGGTTGTAAAAACGGTGAAAAAGATAACGGGTAATTTAAATGCTAAAGATAGGGCTAAAATTATTGGGATAGGGGTGTCAGGTCAGCAGCATGGTCTTGTTCCCCTTGATAAGAACGGTGAGGTTATTAGAAGGGCCAAGCTCTGGAACGACACGTCCACTATTCGCCAGTGTGAAACGATAATTGAGAGGCTGGGCGGTGTTGAAAGGGCAATAGAATACACCGGGAATAACATTCTGCCGGGCTATACAGCACCTAAAGTCCTCTGGTTAAAGGAAAATGAGCCTGAAAATTACAGCAAACTCAGTAAAATTTTGCTTCCCCATGATTACATTAACTATTTTCTTACAGGAGAAATAAAAGCTGAACCCGGAGATGCTTCGGGAACTGCATATTTTGATGTGAAAAATAGAAAGTGGTCGTATGAAGTGTTGAATGCTATTGATGATTCCGGAAAGCTTTTAAATTGTTTGCCAGACCTGATAGATAGTGTGGAACCGGTTGGGTATGTAAAACATGATGTTGCTGAACTCCTGGGTTTTTCGGCCGAACAGAAGATAATTGTCAGTTCAGGCGGTGGCGATAATATGATGGGTGCTATTGGAACAGGAAATACAAAAGATGGTATTGTAACCGTAAGTCTGGGTACATCCGGCACTGTGTACGCATACTCGAGCAGGCCTGTTATAGACAGGAAGGGCGAATTTGCAGCTTTCTGCGACAGCACGGGGGGTTGGCTGCCGCTTGCCTGTACGATGAATGTAACTGTAGCTACGGAAATGATAAAAAGGCTATTCAATCTGAATAACGATGGACTTGAAGAAAAGGTTACAGGTGCCGAGGCAGGCTCAAAGGGTCTTATTTTGCTGCCATATTTCAACGGGGAGAGAACTCCAAATGTTCCTTTTGGAACGGGGGTGTTTTTCGGGGTTAACGAGTTTACATTGACTGCCGAAAACCTTGCAAGAAGTGCAATGGAAGGGGTGACAATGGGACTGATGTATGGCCTTGATTGCATGAAGAGAGAAGGGATAAAACCGGAGGAGATTCGCCTTACGGGAGGCGGGAGTAAAAGCGAAGTATGGAGGCAGGTAGTTGCGGATGTTTTTAATTCTCCAGCAGTTAATATGGAGGTGGAAGAGGGTGCATCTCTGGGTGCTGCCGTGCAGTCGATGTGGTGTTATCTTAACAGTAAGGGTGAAAAGGTGGATATCTCCAGTATTACTGACCGGTTGATTGAGATTAAAGAACAGACCAGATGTATTCCGAATAAGGGAAGGTCTGAACTTTATAAGGAACTTTTTAATCTACAAACGGATTTAAGTAGATCTCTTATTGATGTTTTTAAAAAACATAGGGATATCCTTATTAGAAGGTTTCAGCAAAACGACTAAATATAAAAGGTATTGGTTACAGAAATAACTATAAAGACCCGAAAATGTTTATAGGATGACTTGTAGTGAAATTAGTATTGATAGCTTACGGTGAGAAATGAAAAAGTTCGAAGAAATTATCGGCTCATTTAAGAGTAAAACATCAAATGTAATCTCGAAAATTTCCAAAAAGGGAACGGGAAGCAACAAACATGAAGATGATGTAAAGATCCAGAAAATCCTGGATGGCTTGGCGGTTGAAAAGGTGAATGCGGACCGCATTTCAAAATCTTTGTACGCTTCTTCAAGAATAAAGAAAAAGAGAGGGAAAAGAAGGAAGAAGGTAACCTTTTCAGAACTGTGGGAAATTGCCAACAGGAACAATACAGTTATCCTTGTTCTTGTGATAATCGGTTTGCTTGCAGTTAGCATGTTCGGTGCATATATCTTCGAGGTAGGAGTGAATCAGGGATTCAAGAATCTGTGGGATACCCTCTGGTGGACAATTGTTACTCTTACAACGGTTGGCTATGGTGATAAGTATCCTATAACCGTTGGTGGAAAACTCGTTGGTATTGCAATGATGGTACTCGGGATTGCTGTTGTTGGTATGGTTACAGGTAGAATTGCTTCCTTTCTTGTTGACAAACAGATAAAGGCGAGAGGAGGTTTAATAGTGCTTGAAAAAAAGAAGGGGCATTTTGTAATTTGCGGGTGGAAGCACGAGCTTGAGAGTATTCTGGAGAATATTTTGAAGGTTAATCCCGAATTAAGCCCATCGGACATTGTTCTGGTTAATGATGCAGACCCGGCTATTATAGACCATATAAGATCAATTCCCAAATTCAAAATGGTAAAGTACGTGAAGGGTGATTATATAGATGAAAAAGTTCTGGCCAGAGCGAATATAAAAAATGCTTCCACGGCTCTTGTACTTGCCGATGCGAGCAGAAAGTTTTCAGCACAGGAAGTGGATTCCAGAACAGTTATGACGGTAATCACAATTGATTCTATGAATAAGAACATCTATACCTGTGCTGAGCTTATCGATGAGAAGTTTGAGAAGTATTTAAGGCTCGCCAATTGCGATGAGATTATCCTAACAAGAGAGTACAGCAGAATACTTATAGCAAATGCCGCAAGTGCGTCGGGTGTTTCACATATAGCATCGGAGCTTTTGAATCCAGAGTTTGGGCGGCTGCTCACATTTGATTTTCCGGACTTTTTTATTGGAAAAACCTTCGGCGAACTTAAGAGCTATTTTGAAAGTGAGTATGGGTACATCTTAATAGGCATTCTTGAGAATACAGGTAAGATATACTACAGAAAAAAGGAAGCTCTTGCAGAGGCACAGAAAACTCCCGATATATCAAAATTAGTTGAGAATCTACAGAATGTTAAAAAACTGGTTCCGAATAAACCCGTTTTAAATCCAGGGGCGGATTATATAATCAAGAAAAACAGCAAAGCTATAGTGATAAAAGGAGAAGATAGAGGGGAGGAAGAAAAATCATAGTAGTATACTATATAAAATAATACAGGTGGATTTTATGCACACAAAATCTAAAGAAGAAAATATAGATATTCTAAGAAATATTGTATTGTTTGAAGACTTTAAAGAGGATGATGAAACTTTAAAAAAGATAAACGAGCTTTTCTGGGAGTCAAAATCCAAAAAGGGTGATGTGATTATTAAGGAGGGTGAGGAAGGGGATGAGCTTTACATTATAAAAAGGGGTAGTGTAAGAATACTTAAAAATACTCTGCAGAACGAACCCTATACTGTTGTACTGTTGAATGCAGAGCAGCACGTATTTTTCGGAGAAATAGGTCTTCTCCTGAATGACAAAAGATCTGCTACGGTGGTAGCTGAAGAGGACTGTATTTTCCTTGTTACCAACAGGGAGAGATTTATAAAGTTTGGGGAGAAAGAGCCGTATATTGCTCTTTTAATAACCAGAAAGATAGCCCAGATACTTGCCAAGAGGTTGTACAAGGCAAATCAGGATGTGGTTACCCTTTTTTCCGCCCTCGTATCTGAAATCGATAGCGAGGGTTCGCTCTTCTGAACTTTTTAGGTTAAAAATATGGCCTCTATAGCACTCGTTTGAATTCTTCCTTATACTTTAAAGGCCTACAATAATTTTTGTAGCTTTTATCTATAAAAGATTTATGAAATGATTTGCGGCTAAAATTCGGGTTAACATATATAAAAATGGCGTGGAGAAGCGCGCGGGATAAATCTTATACCACATTGCCATGTGTAGTGAAAAAAAGCCCGGCTGCTCTAACGATTTGAAAACAGCCGGTGTATATTGTTTTAATGTTTTGGCCTATATAGACTGATCATATCTATTAACCATCCGGGCTGAACCACTTATGTTGAAGTACTTTTATAATATTACATGCACCTAGAATTATGTTTAATGTGCTGTCAGACTATCTCAACTAGTTGTACATCGAAGGTAAGGTCCTTTCCAGCCAGTGGATGATTTGCATCAAGGGTAACGGTGTCCTCGGAAACTTTCAGGATAGTTACTATAATCGGTTCGTTGTTTGACTGTACAAGCTCCAACTGGAGGCCTACTTCCGGTTCAATATCCGAAGGGAAGTTGGCTCTCGGTACATCAACAACCATATCGTCCCTGTAGGGGCCGTATGCATCACTTGCCGGTACAATAATAGTCTTTGTTTCGTTTATTTCCATCCCTATGATTGAATTTTCTATTGCAGGGAATACCTGTTTTGATCCAATCTTGAAT
>JALXDB010000274.1 GCA_026990615.1 Spirochaetota bacterium | reverse complement strand
TCAAGTGAGGGTGTTATACGCTGGGGGTATGGATTTTGAAAGACAATTCCTATATGTTTGTGAAGGACCTCTGGTTCGTAATCAAGTATATTTTTCCCTTTAAAGAGTATTTTACCTTCCAGTTTTCCGTAAATCTCTTCCGGAATTATACCGGCCATTGCTAATAGCAAAGTTGATTTACCGCAACCCGAAGGCCCTTTGATAAGTACCTTTTCACCTCTGGAAATCTTGATTTTACCGTTAATTGAAACTTTTCTATTGAATCCCGAAATACCCGGGTATGAGAAAGAAAAGTTTTCTATTGTATATACTGCGCTGCCCTCTGATCTGTTTCCCTTCATTTTCTTTAACTATTCCAATTTTAAAATATTCTTATAAAGCTGTTTCCATAATTTTTTATATTGATACTTCTCAAATCTATATACATGTTTATATACACTGCGTTTAAAACAATCAGGGCTTCGGCTAAAGTGCATAAAAAGTTATAGAATAATCCTCAGATAAATCTTGAATATTCAGCCAATGGTAAAGTTTAAAATTTTCTGTAAAATTGAAAATGGGTGTTCTGCAGCCTGTTTTGATATAGTCTCCATTTTAGTTTCTTTACATCGGCTCAACTTCCAATCAGTTCTCTGAACATCAGAATAAAACTATTCATTAACTCAAAGGAGTCCTAAACTCTAATTTTGATTTCTAATAATCCCGATAAAAGTTCATAAGAGTTTGACTATAATGATTCATAATTAATAAATTAAAAGGCTATTTTTATCTTTCAGAACCTGTTGAAACTTCGTCTTTTATATCTTGCACTATCATAAATTGGTTAAGAACCCCAGTTTTTTTCAAACCGTCACCTATCATCTTTGCCAGAAGACCGCCTAGAATAGCTCCACTTACAATGATGGAAAAAATCTGAACTACAATTATGTTTATACCAAGTGTAAAATACTTGCTGTATATAAAATCAAGCAGATAAGAACCAATGGCAGATGATACTCCTGCAAGAATCATTACACCTGTGCCATACTTCTTGTAGCTAAATAGTGCAAAGATAGCTTCTGCAAATGCTCCCTGAACAGCTCCCCATAGAAGGGCTGTAATTCCCCACTGTGTTATGAACCCCTCTACAAGGCCTCCAAGGCTCTCTGCAAAGATAGCTGCTCCGGGTTTCCTTATTATATATGGCAGCAGGGTTCCTCCGATAAACCAGAAGCCCACTACCAGGTAGTTTAGCCCAAAAGGCTTTAAGAAGGGATCAAAGAAATTGTAGATAAAAGTCCAGCCCCACCAGATAACGCCAAGTGCAATTGAAAGAACTGCTACAAGTGTTATTTCTCTGAGTTTCCATTTTAAATTACTTTTGTTAGACATGGTGTGCCTCCAGTTTGATAGTTATTATCGTATGATGGAGGTATACGGTGTAAACACCCTACCTTAAACCTGAGGCAACCTGGCTGTATAAAGGAAAAGCAGAACGCAGGTTATCTGTCAGCATAAAGAGGAGGGTTACATAGCAGCGTTTTTGAGTATTCGGAAAAGATAACTTGCCGTGTAACATACTGACCTCCCTCCGCCGGCATTACCCGGATCAGGTTCAAG
>JALXDB010000273.1 GCA_026990615.1 Spirochaetota bacterium | reverse complement strand
CTTTTAATCTTCTAATGATTATGAGTTCACGGGTATACAGATGTTTGAGCACCAGATCTGGATTCTGTTTCATAATTTCATATCCTTTCCGGCGCCACTCCCTGTAATTCACGGTCCTTTTCAGCTTTCTTTTCTCACCGTAGATTGTAAATATAACTGATTCACCGCCTTTTACTGTTTCTCTTGTGCTGTCCGAAGATAGTTCTACCTCGCCTTTATCAACGTTAAGCAGGGATTCTCCGTCACTTCTGGAAGCAACGGTTAGCTCCGTTCCCCTTACTCCCGCGGTAAAGGTTACCGTATCGATGTTGAAATCCCTGTTTTCAACTATCCTGTTTATAACAAGTTTGATGGTACCGATGAGAAGCCCAATTCTGGTGTGCGTGTTTTTACCGAGTGTTAGACTGGAAAGAGAAACTTCAGAATCTTCTTCAATTTTAAGCGAACTTCCGTCCGTAAGTTCGATTTCAACGTATGAATTTTTTTCAGTTCTTACTGTGTCATTGGAGTATACAGTTGTTTTCTCATCGATTGGTATGTATTCCTCGTTGGATTCATGCTTTACATAGCATCTGCCGCTTAATGTTAAAATCTTTCCTATCTCGTTATTCTGGGCGTATAGGGTAATAGGGATTAAAATCAAAACTGCTAAAAGAAATAACAGTACAGCCTTTAGTTTTTTCATGTTTCCTCCTTTAAACTATAGATTATCATAATTATTAAAAAAATCACTCCTATAATTACAAAAAGTTATTTTACTATGCGTTGACATTTGTTTTTATTCTGAATAGACTTGTTGATAGGTAAAATATATACAGGAGGGATAATAGTTATGGAGAAGAGAAAACTGGGGAAATCAGATATAGAAATTACTCCCCTGGTGTACGGTGCATGGGCAATTGGAGGCTGGAAGTGGGGAGGCACCGATAAGGAGGTGGCAATCAGGGCAATCCGTAAAGCCTTTGATATGGGGATAAACTGTATTGATACAGCACCGGCCTATGGTTTTGGTTTGAGCGAAGAGATTATTGGAGAGGCGGTTAAAGATTTTAGAGATAAAATATACATATTTGACAAGTGCGGGTTGAGGTGGGATATTCAGAAAGGGGAGTTTTTCTATGAGGCCCTTGATTTTGAGGGCAGGCCATTTAAGATGTATAGATACTCAGGAAAGGATGGTATCATCGAGGAATGTGAAAGATCGTTAAAGCGGTTAAAAACAGATTACATAGATCTTTACCAGATACACTGGCCCGATTCCACCACTCCCATAGAGGAGTCGATGGAGGCTATGGAGATTCTGCGAAAACAGGGGAAAATCAGGGCAATCGGAGTTAGCAATTATTCTGTTGACCAGCTTGATAGGGCTTTAAAGTCTGCCGAAGTAGTTTCCGATCAGGTACCGTATTCAATGGTTAATCGTGGCATAGAAGAGGATATAATACCATACTGCATTAAAAATAATGTTGGCATACTAGCATACTCTCCGCTTCAGAGAGGGCTGCTTACTGGCAAAGTAACTCCGGACTACAGGTTCAAGGATGATGATCATAGAAAGGACAATCCCTTTTTTACGATAGAAAATCGAAAGCGGGTTATGAAGC
>JALXDB010000272.1 GCA_026990615.1 Spirochaetota bacterium | reverse complement strand
GTCAGAACAAATGCAGATACTCCTAAAGATGCCCGCAATGCAAGAAAACTCGGTGCGGAAGGTATAGGGCTCTGCAGGACAGAGCATATGTTCTTTGAAGGCAACAGGATTGATGCGGTAAGAGAAATGATACTTGCAGAGGATGTAGAGGGCAGAAAGAAAGCTCTTGCTAAACTCCTCCCAATGCAGCAGGGAGATTTTGAAGGCATATTTAAAGAGATGGATGGTCTGCCGGTTACAATAAGGCTACTTGATCCGCCGCTCCATGAATTTTTACCGAAAAAGGATGAGGAGATAGAGGCTCTTGCAAAGGATATGGGTGTAAGCTTTGAGGTGCTGAAGAAGAAGGTTGAATCGCTGACCGAGTTCAACCCGATGCTCGGGCACAGGGGCTGCCGCTTGGGGATTACCTACCCAGAAATCTACGAGATGCAGGTTGAGGCGATTTTTAGAGCTGCATGCAATGTGTCAAAGCAGGGAGTTAAGGTAGAACCCGAAGTTATGATTCCTCTGGTGGGTACCGTTAAAGAACTGGCCATTTTGAGAGAGCTAACTGAAAAAACAGCTGAAAGGGTAATGAAGGAAGAAGGAGTCGAGATTAAGTATCTGGTAGGTACGATGATTGAGGTACCAAGGGCTGCTCTGGTTGCTGACCAGATAGCAGAGGTTGGAGAGTTCTTCAGCTTTGGTACAAATGACCTTACCCAGATGACCTTTGGGTATTCAAGAGATGATGCAGGTGTATTTCTCCCTGAGTATATAGAAAAAGGCATTCTTGAGAAGGATCCTTTCCAGGTACTTGATCAGGAAGGTGTCGGGCAGCTTATTAAGATGGGAATTGAGAAGGGGAGAAGTACAAGAAAAGAGCTGAAGGTAGGTATCTGTGGTGAGCACGGCGGTGAACCATCCTCTGTGGAATTCTGCCACAAAGTGGGTATGAATTACGTGAGCTGTTCACCATTCAGAGTACCGATAGCCAGACTGGCAGCTGCACAGGCTGTTGTTAAAGAAAAGAAGAGCAAATAACAATATAATTGTAGATTGATTTGAAATATAATGGCGGATGAGTGACTTTCATCCGCCATTTTATTATATTTTTCTATCAATTTATCCTGTAAAGTGAAATAGGAAACTGAATGCCCGCAGATTTAAAGTATATAAGAAACTTTTCCATTGTTGCTCATATAGATCACGGGAAATCAACCCTTGCCGACAGGTTTTTGGAGATTGCAGGTCTTATCGATCCGAGGGCGGATGAGATTGAGCAGGTTCTGGACAGCATGGATATAGAGAGGGAGAGGGGTATTACTATTAAATCTCACCCTGTTACCATAACCTACATCTATGGAGGCCGTGAGTATATCCTTAACCTGATTGATACACCCGGCCATGTGGACTTTACATACGAGGTGTCGAGGTCTCTGGCAGCATGCGAGGGTGTTATACTCCTTGTAGATGCCACACAGGGTATAGAGGCTCAGACCCTGTCAAACTTTTATATGGCTCTTGAGCACGATCTTGTAATAATTCCAGTTATCAATAAGATAGATCTTCCTGCCGCCGATGTTGAAAATACCAAAAGACAGATGGTGAGAGAGCTGGGATT
>JALXDB010000271.1 GCA_026990615.1 Spirochaetota bacterium | reverse complement strand
CCTATTATCCCGATAACCCAGAATAGCACCATGTATATAAGGATTTTGTTCCTATTTGGGCTGCTATTTATGAGGGCTATCATGTTGGATTTTGGGACACTCATGTACACCTTTCCGATGTATATATCTGACATTTTTATCGGTACTGCAAAGTAGAGTATTCTTTCCCCCGAATTGGTTGTGTACTCCTGTACAAGATAGTCCTGGTCTATGAGGGGTATTACATCTTTCGGATTTTTATACACCTTCCCGATTTCTCTAACGCGGCTGTCCGCAACAATTACGCCGTTTTTATTTATTACAGTGATTCTTTTAATTGATGGATCATCCTGAACTATCCGGTACAGTTGCTCCTCTACAAGGAGGTTTCTTTCATTTAAGAGAAATTCGGAGGCCCCATCTGCGAAATTCTTCAGCAGTGATGTGTATTTGGATATATATTCTCTAACCAGGGTTTTTTGCTGGGTCATCCTGGCAAGGAAAAATGTTCCTATTGATACTACAGAAATGACAATGGTTGCAATTATTGCAAACCTCACCCTTATTGTCATCTTTGAGGGATGGAAGTTTTTCTTTATTAGTTCGATAAGTGAGGGCTTTTTTTCGACGCTGTTGTATAGAGTTAGAATATTTGTGTTGTTGACGCGCTGGTATTCAACCCTTTCATTCAACTGCCTTACAAGGAATATGCCAAATCCACCCTTTCGCTTCTGTTTTATATAGGTGTCAAGGTCTGGGTCCCTGACCTGGCTGTAGTCAAAAGCTTCTCCATAATCTATGATTCTTGTAATAACCTGGTCGTCGTTTTTTTCAATCTCAATTTCTATATTTCCCTGTTCGTGGAAACTTTTATAGGCGTATCTTATTATATTTGTGCATATCTCATCTACGGATAGTTTAAACCCGTTTATCTGTCTCATATTGAAGCCAAATTTTTCACCGTACTTTACAGCGAAATCCCTTATTTTGCCCAGATACTTGGTATTTGCTGGAACCTTTAATTTCTTTATTTTTCTTTTACTGAACACCTGGATTCCGATAATTGTATGTATATAATATCTTTATATATCTGAAAGTATAACAGAGGAAGTATAACTATGTAAATATTTTTCTAGTAATTCGCTATTTCTTTTATTGGACCGATAAACCGGTTTATATCGCTGTTTTATATTGTTGAAGTTATTTTTGTTTTTATATACACGGGGTTATTTAATCAGTCTTTAAGAGAAATCTTATGTCAAGAAGATATCCAGATAGACCCATAGCTGGAGTTGGGGCTGTTGTTTTTAAGGACGATTATGTTCTGCTTGTTAAAAGGGGAAAGCCCCCACTTTCAGGTGAGTGGTCGATTCCAGGAGGTGGACAGAGGGAAGACGAATCAATTATCGACGCTTTAAAAAGGGAAATTAGGGAGGAGTGTGGAATAGATGTTTATATAAAAGATCTGGTAGGACTCTATGAGTATATTGAACGGGAAAAGGATTCGGGAAGAGTCTTATACCACTATATCGTTTTTGATTTTCTGGCCGAATACAGGGACGGTTCACTAACTCCGGGTTCTGATGTGGATGATGCAAGGTGGGTCCCGATGAGTTTGATAGAATCAGGAATACGGGGGGACAGAATTTACAAACTTCGTGCCCCCACAGAGGAAATGATTTTAGAGGCATGGAAGCTTTACAGAGAAAGTTAATAATAGGAGATTACACGTTAAATTGGATAGCAATTATTGTATCAGATGAGTGGTCAGCAATAGCTACTGCCGTTGTGGCAATTTATGGGGCTATTTTATCGATTTTATGCGGGATTTTACAATCGAGGTTGGCAGGTGGTGGATTTTTTACAACATTAGATTGTTAAGCTCTAAAGAGATAGAACATTATATCCGAAAAGGTCTCATTATAATGATTGAAATAGCTAAAATAATTCTGTCGAAATGATTTAAACTGCAATCGGGCTTTTATTATAATTTGTTCAGTTATTAAAATGGTGTAAAAGCTGTATGTAGGTCCATAAAGCTCCGGATTGCCATTCACTCAACGTAAAATACACTGGCTCTCCACCACCAGATAAATTTTTTTGAAATGGGGATTTATATATCTTGCCGCTGATTCTCATCCACTTTATTCTGTTTACCGATGTTTTTCGACTCCGACTCTGTCGCAGAATTTTGCCAGCCTGCATTTTGAACAGTGGGGTGATACCGGGGTGCATATATTCTGGCCGTATGTAACCATAAGGTCGTTTATCCGTATCCAGTATTCAGGTGGGAGTTTGCTTCTCAATTCCAGTTCGGTCTTGTCCGGAGTTTTTGTATTAACGTAACCGAGTCTGTTGAAGATTCTGTGAACGTGCGTATCAACACAGATTCCTGGTTTTCCAAACCCCAGAGTTACTACCAGATTTGCAGTTTTCCTCCCTACTCCTGGAAGCTTCAATAACTCATCGATACTATCGGGAACTTTCCCTCTATATCTATCAACTAAAATTTTTGATATTTTCTTTATATTTTCAGCCTTAATTCTGTAGAATCCCGCAGGGTATATTAAATCTGCAATTTCTTTTGCTGTCAGTTTGATCATATTATACGGATTGGATGCAGCTTGAAACAACCTTTTAGAGGCCTCTGAAGTTACCTCATCTTTTGTTCTTAGGGAGATAACTGTGGATATCAATATTCTGTATGGATCGCCTGTAACAGAAATTTGCGTAACCGATGGGACCTTCCATCTTTTTACCTCTTCTTCCAGTATCTCAACTACCTTATGGATGTCATCGTTCTTCATAAAGCCTACCCAATTTAATTGAAGATTATTTTGTTTTATAAGATATTCTTGTAAATTAACCACCGGTCAAATGGATGCTGCTGCCACTTCTCTACGCATCAGCAATGTTAATACTAATTCTGTTTAAAAACAAGACATGATATCTATGGAAAATATTTTGTCGATATGTAACGCCTCGTATGTTAGAATATTAAAAGTTGTGTAAATGAAGCAAAAAATTATCAATAAATGGTTTTAGAAAATGGAAAAGACATTAGTTTTGAGTAGTGATGAAGTTAAAAGGATGATTGATAAAAGGCGGTTTTTTGAATTGAAGAAGTATCTTTCAGAAATTCTGCCGCCTGACATTATGGAGTTGATAGATCCCCTGGATATTACCGATAAGGTTATCGTTTTCAGGCTTTTGAATAAGGAGATAGCTGCCGAGGTTTTTTCTCTTCTTGATCATGATGACCAGGAGGAGCTATTAAAGCAGTTTGGTGAAGCTAAAATCAGGGAAATAATCGGTGAAATGGACCCTGATGACAGAACAGAGCTTTTTGATGAACTCCCTGAAAACATGGTAAAAGCCCTCATAAAGCTCCTATCACCGGAGGAAAGAGCTCTTGCCAACAGGCTGTTAAACTATCCTGAAGATTCAGCAGGGAGGCTGATGACTCCCGAGTTTATAGAACTCAACAAAAATATGACGGCAGGGGAAGCCATAGAAACAATCAGAAAAACAGGGCTGGACAAAGAGACCATCTACTATTCCTATGTGACGGACTGCAACGGGCATTTAATAGGTATTGTCAGCCTGAAAGATCTACTTCTTGCTTCTCCCGATAAGAAAGTGGAAGATTTGATGACCACCAACTTTGTGAGCGTTCATACCCATGATGATCAGGAAGAAGTTGCGAGAGTTTTGACAAAGTACGATCTGGTGGCGATACCGGTTGTTGATAATGATAACAAGCTGGTCGGCATAATTACCGTTGATGATGTAGTTGATGTTATCCATGAGGAGGCCACAGAAGATTTTCATAAAATGGCTGGAATAGAGGCTCCCGATGAACCTTACTTCAGTACAAAATTTTTTATTCTTGGCAGAAAGAGGGCCCTATGGTTGATAGTCCTGCTGGTAACGTCCTATCTTTCTTCGATTGTACTCAAGCATTACTCCTATATCCTGCAGGTTGTTGTGCCGCTGGCATTTTTTATACCGATGCTAACTGGAACCTGTGGTAATACAGGAATGCAGTCTGCAACTCTGATAATAAGGGGGCTTGCAACAGGTGAAATCGAACTTAGAGATTTTTTAAGAATAATATTCCGGGAGATACTGATGGGGGCATTTTTGGGTGTGATTCTGGGATTGTTCTCCTTTGTCAGAGCCAGGTTTGTTGACACCGACCCGTTCATTGGAATTTCTGTCGGAGTTGCGGTCTTTGTCAGTGTGATAGTTGCGAATATGATAGGAAGTGTGCTTCCGATGATCTTAAAAAAATTGAAGATTGACCCGGCTATTTCGGCAGGTCCTTTTATCTCTACTCTGCTTGATGTAACAACATTATTGATATACTTTAGTATTGCTGAGGTTATTTTTAATGTCAGGGCTTAAAGTGTTATCGGCAGTCGCCGGCGAGTTTTACAGGATTTCGTATATGGTTTTTATATACCAGAGTGAGGAGAGTTAATTTGGGGGAGTTGAATCTAAATAGACGAAGCCCGTGTGAAGAAAATAGAATAAAACTGAATATACAGGAGAAGATTAGCCTCAGTGATTATACCACGTTTAAGATTGGAGGCCCGGCGGATTATTTTGTAAAGCCCGGTAGTCTGGACGAATTTGTTCAATCCATAGAATGGGCTTTAAAAAAGGGTCTTCCTTTTTTTATTTTAGGGAAAGGTTCAAATATACTCGTCAGCGATGAAGGTTACCATGGCCTTGTCATATATACAGAAAGATTGAATGGTATAAGGGCCGTGAATAATGGAGTTGAGGCCGAATGCGGAGCATTAATAGATGATGTTGTAGATTTTTCTGCAGAGCGAGGCCTAACGGGAATTGAATTCCTTGCTGGAATGCCGGGTACGGTTGGAGGTGCAGTTTATATGAATGCAAGGGCATATGGAGGAGAGATATCCGGAGTTTTTAAAAGAGCCGATGTGGTTGCACTGGAAGATGGAAAGACCACTATAAAGATATTTAATAAAGAGGATATGAATTTTTCCTACAAGTATTCTGTGCTTCAGAAAAGGAGACATTATCTTTTGAAGGCACTGTTTGAACTGCAAATAAGCAACCCTGGAGATGTAAAGAAAAGAGTTGAAGAGATAAGGCGATTGCGCAGGGAAAAGGGGGAATATATATTTCCCAGTGCAGGTTGCATTTTTAAAAATGACTATTCTCTCGGAGTATCGGCGGGGAAAATAATCGATAGCTGTGGATTGAAAAAGACCAGAATAGGCGAAGCTGAGGTGTACGAGAAGCATGCCAATTTTATAATAAACAGAGGAGGTGCAAGTTCCAGGGATGTTTATGAATTAATCAAACTTGTAGAAAAAAAGGTAAAAGAAAAAACCGGGATAAAATTGGAAAGAGAGATTATTCTGCTCGGTTTTGAAAATTAAGGTGTAGAAAATCCAGTATTGTGTGTTATATTTGGTAATATGGGTATGAAGACTTTATCGAGAGTATATATATTATTCTGTATATTTGCTTTATTTTTAATCCTTCCCGCAGAGATTTTTCCCTCCAATGAGGTCGGTGGCGTTGAAAATGTCTTCAGCTATGGTTCGGGAATGAGGGCGATAGGAATGGGAGGGGCATTTACAGCAATGGAAGGAGATGCAACCCTCACATACTGGAATCCCGGAGCCATGTCTTTTAATCAATATAAAGAATTGTCGTTTTATGGAACCAGAACAATAGCAGATTCCTACTATTTTGGGGGGTTTTATACAAATCCAACAATGTATATGGGAACCATAAGCCTGGGTGCAATGGGTATCTACACCTCGGG
>JALXDB010000270.1 GCA_026990615.1 Spirochaetota bacterium | reverse complement strand
ATTAATATTTTGTATTAGTAAACTGGTAAGATAAAAAATTAATATTAAGAGACATTTAAGGTTAATAACGTAATGAAGGAAAAACTAAAAGTCGTGATACCTGAAGAGGATTTAAAATCAAAAGTAAGCTCCCTTGCATTGCAGATAAGCAATGACTACAGGGGGAAAGAGCTTGTTTTGATATGTAACCTGAAAGGAGCGATTATCTTTTTAGCTGATCTGATGAGAAAAATTACAGTCCCCGTGAGTATAGATTTTATAGCAACATCCAGTTATAATGGAATGGAAACAGATGGGGATGTGCGAATAATTAAAGACCTTAAAATGGATATTCGGGACAGAAACATTCTTATTGTTGAAGATATAGTTGATACGGGTTATACGCTGGATTATATAATAAAGTATCTCAGCTTGCACAAGCCCAGGGATATTAAAGTTTGCACTCTTCTTGATAAGAAATCGAAGAGGCAGATAGAAGTTCCCATTCATTACACAGGATTTGTAGTGGATGATGTATTTCTCGTTGGATACGGTCTTGACTACAATGAAAAATATAGAGAACTTGAGTATATTGCAGAATTATCATTAGAAAGGGAGTAAGGTGAGTAACAATAGAAGTGATTTTAAAAACTTTAAACCTTCAAATAGACTTGCTTTAATTGCGCTTATAGGGCTTATAGCTCTTTTTTTGATGTTCATGTTTAATAAACCGAAGGAGAATTACAGGGAAATAGATTATTCCACCTTTATTCAGATGGTTAAAGACAACAAAGTCGAACAGCTAAGAATAATTGATAAAGATATTTATGGATACATATCAGGGGGAAGCACTCCTCTTGTTTCATTTCATACAATAATTCCATATGAAGACCCGAATCTAATTCCCCTTCTGTTGCAGCACAATATTGAGTTTAAAGGCGGAGTAAAGAAAAACTATCCGTTTTTAAATGCCCTGATTGGTATAATCCCATGGATTCTTATTCTCGGTTTCTTCTGGTTTATAATGTTCAGGCAAATTCAGGGTACAAGCAATAAAGCCCTGTCTTTCGGCAAGAGCCGGGCGAGGCTTCAACCGGATAGTGCAAAGAAGGTTACATTTGATGATGTTGCTGGTGTTGAAGAAGCCAAAGAGGAGTTAAAAGAGGTTATAGACTACCTGAAAGATACTTCAAAGTATAAGCGCATTGGTGCAAAAATTCCAAAAGGACTGCTTCTTGTTGGGCCACCCGGTACAGGCAAAACGCTGCTTGCAAAGGCTATTGCCGGTGAGGCTAACGTTCCGTTCTTCAGCATGAGCGGTTCGGATTTTGTTGAGATGTTTGTTGGTGTGGGGGCAAGCAGAGTTAGAGATCTATTTGAGCAGGGTAAAAAGCATGCTCCGTGCATCATTTTTATAGATGAATTAGATGCAGTTGGAAGGGTTAGAGGGGCTGGGTACGGTGGAGGTCATGATGAAAGAGAACAAACCCTCAACCAGCTTCTTGTGGAAATGGATGGGTTTGAAGAGAACGAGGGCATAATCGTAATTGCAGCAACAAACAGGCCGGATGTTCTTGATCCGGCTCTCCTGAGGCCCGGGAGGTTTGACAGGCAGGTTGTTGTTGATATACCGGATGTCAAAGGTAGAGAAGGAATACTTAGGGTTCATACAAAAAAGATACCGATAGCAAAATCTGTAGATTTAAAGGTAATTGCAAGGGGAACTCCTGGATTCTCCGGTGCCGATCTGGCAAATCTGGTCAATGAAGCGGCACTGCTTGCGGCAAGGAGAAACAAAAAGAAGGTTGGAATGGAGGAGTTCGAGTTTGCCAAGGATAAGGTGTTAATGGGGCCAGAAAGAAGAAGTATAGTAATCTCAGAAGAGGAGAAGAAGGTTACGGCGTACCATGAATCCGGCCATGCACTTCTCGGTATGCTTCTTCCGAATGCAGACCCGGTCCATAAAATGACTATTATACCAAGAGGGCTGTCCCTCGGTTTAACGCAGAGTTTGCCCGTTTCAGAAAAGCACAATTTGTCGAAAGATTACATACTGGACCAGATTACGCTTCTCATGGGGGGAAGAGTTGCGGAGGAAATCGTGTTCGGTAAAAATGGCATTACTACCGGTGCCCAAAATGACATTGAAAGAGCAACAAAGACGGCAAGAAGAATGGTTTGTGAGTGGGGAATGAGTGAAAAACTCGGTCCTCTTCAGTACGGCCAAAAAGAAGAACCGATTTTCATAGGTAAAGAGATAGCAAGGCATAAGGACTACAGTGAAAAGACATCCGAACTTATAGATGAAGAGGTTAAAAATATAGTTGAAGGTGCCTATAAAAGGGCTACAAAAATCTTAAAGGAGCATAGAGAGATCCTTGATAAGCTTGCCAGCAAACTGCTTGAAAAAGAAGTTCTGGATGGTAAAGAGATACAAAAGATAGTCGGTGTGAAAAAGATTAAGGATAACGGCAGTGCTCCAAAAAGAGGTAGAAAAAAATCTTCTACGAATAAGATTGATGGAAAAGATGTTGATAGTATATCTGTTGCTTCAAAGAGACAGAACAAAGATACCAGTTCCTAGGTTCATCCCTCGGTTATGATTAAACCTGAAAGCAAAAAACCCGAGCTGATTTCACCGGCCGGAAACTTTGAAAAGCTAAAATATGCCTATGCCTACGGGGCGGATGCAGTATATGCCGGACCTCCTTCTCTATCCCTGCGGGCAAGGTTAAACGAGTTTGATCTGCCCACGTTAAAAGATGCAATTCACTACTCTCACAGAATCGGAAAAAAGATCTATATAACGTTGAATCTGTTTGCCCATGAAGAAGATTTGAAAGAGTTAGAAAAAACGGTAAAAGAGCTTGCAGATTTAAAACCCGATGCATTTATTGTATCCGATCCCGGAGTTTTGCGGATAGTAGAAAGACTTACAAAAGGCGAAGTTCCACTACATTTAAGCACCCAGAGCAATACGACTAATTCAGAATCGGTTTTATTCTGGCGTGATATGGGGGTGAAAAGGGTAATTCTGGCAAGGGAGTTGAGCTATAAAGAGATAGAATCTATTTTGAAAAAGGTAAGTAATATCGAAACTGAAATATTTATTCATGGAGCTATGTGTGTGTCGTATTCGGGCAGGTGCCTTCTTTCAAACTTTTTAACAGGGAGGGACTCGAACAGAGGAAACTGTAGCCAACCGTGCAGATGGAAGTACTATCTTGTTGAAGAAACAAGGGTGGATCAACTGTATACAATTGTTGAAGAGGAAAGGGGTACGTATATTCTGAATTCGAAGGATCTGTGCTTAATCGACAGGCTTGAACAGCTTAAAAAGCTGCATATCGACGGATACAAAATTGAGGGCAGAACCAAGAATTTGTTCTACACCTCTATAGTGTCGTATGCATACAGGAATGCAATAGATCTGATATACGGCTTATCCTCTTCATATAAATTGAACGATCTGATTGACCTGATAAATCTCACAGACAACCATGGTTTTACATACGGTTTTATGTTTGAAAATTCCGGTATCAGGCAGAATATCGATCAGAGGGATTATAGAAAACAGAGTGTTCTCGGATATGTGGTTGATTCTTATAAAAATGAACTTGTTGTTAAGGTCAAGAATCCTGTTTCAAAGGGCGAAGAGGTTCTGGGAATTAATCCGGGCTGTATTAAAAGACTAAAGGTTGTAGAGATTAAAGATAGAGATGGTAATTGTATTGATACTGCTTACGGATCAAAAGGGGATGTAGTTGTCGTAAAATTTGAAGAAGATATAAATGCAGACGACTGGGAGTTCGGTATCATCTCCAGGATACCCCGCCACATAAACTTATAAACACTAACCATCATAGTTTATCTACCGATATTAATATAGAAAAAGTTAAATTAGCACTGTTGGAGATAGGAAAATGCGGCTTGAAGAGGTTAATTGCAATATCTGTGGAAGCAAAGATTCAACGATTTTTTTTGAAGTAGATGGTTTTACCTACAGAAAATGCCGGAAATGCGGCCTTGTATATCAAAGTCCAAGGCCTGTATTTGATGATTTAAAAACAAATTATGAGGATAATTATTTTGAATATGAGATTACCAATCAGGAAAACTTTTTTAATTTGATGAAATTGGGATTAAGGGATATTGGGTTCGACAGAATATACGGGGAGAAGGTAGATGGATTGAAGTTTCTGGATATTGGTTGTGCAACGGGTCTACTGCTCAATTATATGAAGGGGAAAGGCTGGGATACAAAGGGAGTTGAAATATGTAAAGAATCAGCTGAATATGCTATAAACAATTTTGGACTTGATGTCTTTATCGGTACCCTTTTTGATGCCAATTACCCGGATGATTATTTTGATGTTGTTCATCTATCGCATCTAATAGAGCACGTACCGGACCCGAAGGCCCTGCTTGTTGAAATCCATAGAATATTAAAAAAAGATGGCTGGATGATTCTTACTACCCCCAATGTTGATGGTTGGCATGCCAGAATAGCAAAAGATAAATGGAGATCTGCAATTCCAGAGCATGTGTATCTTTTTTCAAAAAAAACAATGAGAACTCTTTTGAAAATGGTTGGATTTAAAATAATTATGCAGGAGTCCTGGGGAGGTATTCCTGTAGGAAGACGGCCAAACTTTATAAAAAGGCCTGCCGATCGTCTTGCTAAGATGTTGAATGTAGGAGATGTTATGCTTTTTCACTGTAGACCTGTAAAATAGAGGGTTTGAGAAAATGAAAATAAATCCACACAAAAACCAAATTGATAATGGTACAACGGATATGGAATATGTACAGGTGATTACAACAACCGAATCAAAGCAGAATGCCAAAGAGATAGCTATACGATTACTGGAGGAGAAGGCCGCGGCATGTGTTCAAATATCCGGCCCTATAACAAGCTATTTCTGGTGGAATGGAAAAATAGATGAGGCGGAAGAGTATTATGTGGTGGCAAAAACTGTTAAGAGCAATTATAAAAAAATAGAAAAGTTGATAAAAGAACTTCATCCATATGAGCTTCCGGAAATTATATCAATGGATATTAACGAAGGGAGTGCTTCGTATTTGAAATGGATACAGGAGTCAATAAACCGATCTTGAAAGAAGCTGTATATGCTTGAAATAACTCTTGTTTTGATAACTGGAATATTTTTCGGATACAGTATCAGGAAAAGTAGATATTTTTTAAAGTTAATTGATGTTTTAACCTATATATTCATGCTTGTACTCCTATTTTCTCTTGGGTTAGCACTCGGCAACAACAAAACACTCGTTTCGGCTCTTACAGGCCTCGGGCTACAGGGATTTCTAATAGCAGTTTTTACAGTGATCGGCAGCAGTGTAATTTCAATGATTGTTTACAAATATGTTTTCAAGAACGACTTATGGTTAATTTAGCCCTTATCTCAGGTTTATTTGCAGGATTTTTAATCGGATTTTTTAACGTCTTTCCTATGAAAATTGGTATGAATACATACACATACGTTCTTTATGGCTTAATATTCTTTGTCGGTGCAGGAGTTGGAAGCAACAGGGGAATCTGGAAATATCTGAAGAAGTTAAATATAAAAATAATTCTTGTGCCTGTATCTTCAATTGCAGGGACATTTTTAAGTATAATACCTTTAAAATTTATGCTTAAAAACCTCTCTTTCAGAGAGCTTGCAGCTATGAGTGCCGGTTTTGGATACTACAGTCTGGCGAGCTTTATGATTAGTAAACTGGGCAATCAAACTCTTGGTATACTTGCTCTGATATCGAATCTGTTCAGAGAACTGTTTACAATAATTTTCTCCC
>JALXDB010000269.1 GCA_026990615.1 Spirochaetota bacterium | reverse complement strand
CCATCAAACACTGAAGCACGATTTGGTCTGGCGAACGTCTACAGACTAAAAAAAGACTATAGGGCAGCACTGGAGGAGTATCAGTACGTTTTAAAGGTCTATCCTAACAGGGCTATTGTATATGTCTTTATAGGGGATGTTTATGTCGACATGGGAAAAATTATTAAGGCCGGTAGTTTCTACAGAAACGCAGTAGCACTGGATAGCCACAATCCCTTCTTCCATGTCAAACTGGCAGAGTACTACTTTAAAATGGGCAAACTCTACTCCATAAACGATAAAACCGGCTCAAGCGATTACATTAAAGCGGCTATAAATGAATCGGAAACCGCCCTGGAAATAGATAAAAACTATGCGGATGCTCTAAGAATACTGGGAGATATTTACTTCTTTAAAAAGGACTTTGCCGAGGCATTAAAATACTACACAACCCTTCTGAACATCGAACGCACCGACAACATACTCATGTACACAATCGGGCTCTGCTATGAGATGAGCGGAAACATGAAAAGCGCCCTTAAGTATTACCTAAACTCCCTTTCATTGAGAAGAGACGATGAAATAACACGGTACAGGCTTGAAGAAGTTGCATTGAAATTGTACAAAGTTGATCTTAAAAATAAAACCAGAATAGAACTTTCAGACTACCACTATTCCAAGGCCAGGTTTTTCTTTAATAAAAATTTTCTAAACAAGGCATTCTTTCAATCCAAAAGGTCCGTACAGTTAGACCCATTAAACCCTCAAAAGAGATTGTTCTTCGCAACTATCTTCAAGCTGCAAAAGTACTACGAGCGATATCTTTACGAACTAAAAAATATCATAAGAGATACCCTCGATGTAAACACCCAGGATATTAACGATCAGATTGAGATACTCGAAAATTTAGTGTCAAAGGGGCTTGCAGCCAGGTGGAATGTGAAACAGTACCTTGAAGATAAAAGTTCCAGATATTATGTTCCAAAAAGCAGAGCAAAAATAGCTGTTTTAAATGCATTTATTCCGGTAAATGGAAAATACATCCATAAATCCATCTCAAAAAGTTTTCAAGAAATGATGTGCGATTTTTTAATCTCAAGCCCCAAAATAGAAGTTATAAACCCACCGGAAGAGGCCAGAACAGACGATATGGCTTTAAAAGTTGCCCAGAACTCGGGAGCTGATTTTTATTTAACCGGAGAGGTAGAAGAGGAAAACGATTCCATATCTATAAAAGTTAATCTTAATTCAGCATTAAATGGGGAAACAGTCAAAAGTTACAAAACCTATATAACCGGTAATGACAGGATTTTCAATTCACTTTTTACAATATCAGAAGATATAGAGAAATCTCTTCCTCTTTTTGGAATGATCGTAAAGATAGAAGGCGACAGAGTTCTACTCAACATTGGGAAAAGGCACGGCGTAAAGAAGGATATGGAGTTTGTTATAATCAAAAATGGAGAGTACAATCCTGCAAAGAACTGGGATTTGGACACCATAGACAAATCATCCATAATCGGAAAAGTCAAAGTCACGGGTGTCGATGAGCTGGTATCCGAAGGAAAATACAGTTATTCGGGTATTTTTAACAGGGTAAATGAATATGACACTGTGGTCGCTGTAAAAG
>JALXDB010000268.1 GCA_026990615.1 Spirochaetota bacterium | reverse complement strand
TCTAGGCACCGAAGTAAAATCAGCAAAAGCGGGAAATATAAACCTGAAAGATGGGTACGCATATATTAAAAACGGCGAAGTTTTCTTAAAAAATGTGCATATAAGCCAGTATCCCTATGGACACCAGATGAATCATGACCCATTAAGAACAAGGAAATTACTGCTTCATAAAAAAGAAATTATAAGGCTTTTATCAAAGATAAAAGAAAAGGGATACACTCTAATTCCCCTCAGAGCCTACGTAAAGAACGGCCTTGTAAAGATTGAACTCGGTCTCTGTAAAGGAAAGAGGCTTTACAATAAGAGGGAAGATATAAGGAAAAAGGATCAGCTTAAAGAATTAAAGAGAGGCTTTAAACTTTCCAGCGTAACCGGAAAGCTTAAGTAATCAAGCCTATTCTATGCCCAGTTCCTCTTTTAACTTTAATATCCTTTCCTGATCTACTTTTTCCCCTCTGTCTCTTTTCTCCAGTTCTTTATTCAGCTCCTCGATCCTTGAATCGATACTCTGTAGATCTTTTTTTATTGTCTTTGTCTCATTTAGAAGTTTCTGGAATTCGGAATAGTTCTCAACATAGTAAACCTTCTCTTCCTTTTTCTCTTTCTCTTTCACCTCTTTCTTAACTTCAGGTTTAATTTCCTTCACTATATTCTCTGAAATTTTATACTTGCCCTCACCACAAAGTCCAAGAATCGTCATAAACTTTATATCTTTTCCCGGATCAACAGACCGCTCATCAAAGTAGATTGCAACCGCACTGTCACCCTTAGAATAGGGCAGATAGTCGAATCCCCTCGTATGCCTCAACCTTATTATTCTTTTCAGATTGTCAAACAGAAATCTATAATTTGCGAAGGCTACTCGCGATGGTTTTACGGCAAATCCATCTTTTAATACACCTCTCAAACATGTAATCCCTTTTCTATCAGTAGAGATCCAGAAATCGGGTACTTTGTCACCGCTGAAAATTGTCTCACGACTCAATTTTCTACCACCAGAAATCTCAAAATGATACTTTCCCATCTCACCGAGCCAGGTATCAAAAAGCATCCTGCATCCTATTTTGTGCCCTATACTATCGTTGTTCTCAATTGTGTATTTAACAAGAACACCATCTTCTACTCCTGTTTTTTCTCTTTTAACAAACGACACTTCCTGAACAACCCTGATCGAACGGTAACTCCACTGGGTTCTAATTGATCTGCCATAACTCACCGGCCTTTCAAGAGAGCCGGGTTCATCTCCAAATATCAAAATATCGTCATCAATGTAAATCAATGTGTAACTTGAGGGTGGACTATCATAAAAAAGGAGGTTCTTTTTTTCATCACCTTTTACATCAGGCCTGCCCTGTAATGTTGATAGAAATATCCTTCCGGTCACATCATCAACCGTAACAACAAGGTAGGAATTCTGTATTGTAGATGCTGAGATATTCAATAGAACTATAAATGGGACAATTAACACTAGAGTAAAAAGCAAAATCCTTTTCATTTGCCCTTTTCCTTAATCATCTTGTTTAACTGGTACAACCGCTCAAAACCTTCATTGAGCTTCTGTTCTTTCTCATTTAACAGCTGTTCTTTCATTTTAAGCATATTTTCCCATGCCA
>JALXDB010000267.1 GCA_026990615.1 Spirochaetota bacterium | reverse complement strand
CACTTTTGCTATCTCAAGGAGAATCTCCTTTTTATTCTTTTCGGGCTCGTCCAATATTACCTCCAGAAGTTCATTAAGTATCTTGCCTATTATTGGACCGGGCTTAAGTCCGAATGTGTTCATTAAATCATAACCATTGATGTCGAGATCTCTAACCGTAATGGCATTTTCCTGTTCTATAATCTTCTCTATTCTTTCTCTGAACTTTTTAATTGCTTTCGAATCACCCCTCTTTAAACCGTTACCGATTCTATCGGCCCTTCTGAGCTCAAATAGAGCATCTAGATTTTCGACTCCGACTTTTCTTAAGAATCTTCTCACAGCACCGTCTGTCCAGTCATCCGTATAGTGGAACATATGGTTTCGGATAAGGTGGGTTATAAAGTTTATATCATTGTTACTGAATTTGAGTCTTCTCAGTATCTTTTTCGCTATTGCCGCACCTATAATCTCATGGTTGTAAAATACTGATTTTTTTCCCGTGCTTTCATCCTCAACTTCTTTTTTGGCATACGGTTTTCCTATGTCATGAAGAAGAGCTGCAAGCCGAATTCTATAATCATCGGGCTTCGCAGCATCACATGTGTAAAGATTGTGGTAATATACATCAAACTTGTGGTATTTGTTCTGCTTAATTCCGTATCCCTCGAGCAGCTCCGGCATTACAAGGTTAAGCAGGCCCGATTTTCTCATGCATTCAAATCCAACTGATGGTCTGGGTGATTGTATGATTTTAATGATTTCGTCTCTAATACGTTCAGCGGATATTTTTGAAGCAACATCAACTGATTTCTTAATGGCTTCAAAGGTATTTTTTTCTATTTCGAATCCAAGCTGGGAAGAGAACCTGCATGCCCGGAAGCACCTTAAACCATCTTCTCTGAATCGTTCAATCGGATCTCCTATTGTTCTTATTATTCCATTTTTTATATCCTCAATCCCGTTGTAAGGATCGATTATTTTATCTGTAATTGGATTGTATGCAATCCCGTTTATTGTGAAATCTCTTCTCGAAATATCCTCGTATATTGAGGTTGCATATGTAACGGAGACAGGATGTCTTCCATCAAGGTACTTTCCATCTCTCCTAAAGGTGGTTACCTCCACACTGTTGTCTCCGATTAGAACTGTAACTGTCCCGTGTTTAATACCGGTGGGGATTACCCTTCTGAAAATTCTCATCACCTCTTCAGGTGTGGCGTTCGTTGCTATGTCATAATCGTTGGGCTCTTTACCCATGAGGATATCGCGAATGGATCCCCCAACAATCCATCCTTCAAAACCATTTTTGTACAGTTCTCTGACAACTTCAATGACATATTGAGGAATTTTCATACTCACAAGTTAAATAAAATATGGATTCAGGTCAATATATTAGAATAATAAAAAAAGGCAGCTATCAAGCTGCCTTTCTTGGGGGTTGTATTGATTTCAGACTAACGGAGTAGCTGGAGAACAGATTGAGGTGTAGTATTAGCCTGAGCGAGCATAGCAGTTCCTGCCTGTACAAGGATCTGATTTTTAACAAAATCCACCATCTGTTCGGCCATGTCTGTGTCCCTTATCCTTGATTCGGCTGCCTGCATATTCTCGTATCCTGTCATTAATCCCTTAGCAGCATATTCAAGTCTGTTCTGGTATGCACCGAGATCGGCTCTCTGCTTTGACACCTTCATCAAGGCCTGATCGATGGCACCAATTGCTCTGTTTGCCTTTGCAGGGGTGCTGATGCTGATAAAGGTTGCTCCGTGAGCAGGGCCGATAGGATTTTTAAGGCCTAATCCCTGAGATGTCATTGTTCCGATATAGATTCTCTTCCTCTGATCCATATTTGGCCCCATATGGATCCACATGCTTGCTGTGATTGTGTTTTCACCTGATTCTCTTGCAAATCTTCCTGTGAGTATGTTCATACCGTTGAACTGGGCATGCGAGGCAATTCTATCGATTTCATCTACAAGCTGGGAGACTTCAACTTGAATCATCATCCTGTCTTCAGTTGAGTAGATGCCGTTTGATGCCTGAACGGCTAACTCCCTCAGCCTCTGCAGAACTGCCTGAGTCTCCTCAAGGTAGCCTTCTGCTGTCTGGATGAAGGATATTCCATCTTCAACATTCTGTTCTGCCCTGCGCATACCTCTGATCTGGGATCTCATCTTTTCAGAGACGGCCAACCCTGAAGCGTCATCTCCAGCTCTGTTGATTCTCATACCTGATGACAGTTTTTCTATATCTTTATTAACTGCCCAGGTAGTGAATTTGAGTTGACGATTTGCAAAAATTGCACTGAGGTTATGGTTGATAACCATGGTACTCCTCCTTGATTGGGTGGTATTGGACTTCCCTGTCCTGCTATTTCTTTCGGATTAAATAAAAATTCCTTTAGCAGTTTTATTAAATATGATTCAGAGAATAATCGGATTGAGATGTAATTTTAGTAAATTAATCATGTTAATAATACATACAATAATTTATCTAAAAAAATTGTGAAATTATTGTTATTTTTCTTTATAATTTATTATTATCTTATTTACAATTGATTGAATGACAATAGGTTGGAGGAAAGAGATGATTTTTCAGAGGAAGTTAAGCTATAAGATTGCAATGTTTAGCGTTATACCGATTGTTGTTTTTACAGCTTTGACAATATTTCTTTTATCGTTTTTTCAACAACAATTTTTTATACAGAAAGAGGTTCATGTAAAACACCTGGTTGAAACTGCAGTTGGAATCGTTGATTACTGCTACAAGCTGGAACAGTCCGGAAAAATGACAAGGAAAAAGGCACAGGAACTGGCCAAGGATATAATCAAAAATCTCAGGTATGGAAGTAAAAAGAAAGATTATTTCTGGATTAATACCTACGATGTTAAAATGGTTATGCATCCTTTCAGACCAGATCTTACCGGTAAAGACTTATCGGGGATTCATGATCCTGATGGGAAGTACCTGTTTAAAGAATTTGTTAAAGTTTGTAAAGAAAAAGGGGCGGGTTTTGTCAGATACAAATGGCAGTACTACAGTGATAAAAATAGAATAGAGCCAAAACTCAGTTATGTAATGGGATTTAAACCCTGGGGTTGGATTGTTGGAACTGGAATATATATAAATGATATTGATAAGGAGATATCGAGTGTAAAAACAAGAATTATCTATGTAATTGCTGGAATCATTTTCCTTATATCTTTGATTGTTGTTTTTTCAATCGTTGTTTTTTCAAGAAAATTGCTCAGAGATATGAAGTCTGCTACTGATCATTTTCACAACGTAGAAAACGGAAACCTTGAATCTTCGATAGAGGTAAAGAGAGACGATGAGATTGGTAAATTGATAGACGATATAAATAAGACCACCACCAGATTTGCCGGGATGATTGGCAGTATTAAGGAATCTGTCATGGATTTAAATGTTGATAGTGAAAAGCTTTCTGAAAAATTTAGAGAGGTTTTTGAAAGATCCCAGGAGCAGGCAGCAGCCCTTGAGGAGAATAGTGCTGCAATAGAGCAATTAACAGTTTCCGTAGAGCAGGTGGCCGAACAGGCCGAGAACCAGAATATAGCCGTTTCTGAAATTTCGACATCCATGGAAGAGATAAAAAAAGACACCGATGAAATATCAACAGTTTTGGGGAGGGTCGCTGATTCTGCAAAAAATGCGGTTGAGTTGACAGAAAAGGGTGTTTCCTCAGTTGAGGAAGCAATAGGTGCAATCAACAACATAGCTTCAAGTGCTGAGAGGATGTCGGGCATTGTGGAGACAATTACTGAGATAGCTGACCAGACAAAGCTGTTAGCCTTAAATGCCTCTATAGAAGCTGCCCGGGCAGGCGAACATGGAAGGGGGTTTGCAGTTGTTGCCGATGAAGTGAGTAAGCTTGCGGAGAGAAGTGCAGAAGCCACCAAAGAGATAACCGAGCTTATAAAAGAGGTAAATTCCCTTATAACTACCGGTGTCGAAAAATCGAACGTTTCCGGAAGGCTTATGGAGAACGTAATGAGCGGTTCAAAAGAGGCATATGAATCTATAGATAGACTTCTTATAACAATTAAAAGTACAATTGATAGGATAAATAGTGTTGTGGGTTCGGTTAGAAAGATAAGTGAGATGAGCCAGAGTATATATGCAGCAACCGAGGAGCAGTCTACAAATACAAGAGAACTATCGACATCAATTGAAAATGTAAATGAAATGGTACAGTCAACTTCAATGGCTATAGAAGAGATGAATAAAATACTTGAAGACGTTAATATGATTATTGACAGGCTGTCTGGAATGGTTGATGTTTTCAGAGTAAAAACCAGAGATGTGGGTATTAATAATTCTGTACCTTTAATAGAAGGTACCAGTAAGGTGGCAGATAATAATATTGGGGATGTCGATGGTGAGCATCCTTCAAAGTCTGATAAAGATGGATCTGAAATTTTAGATATTACCATTAGAGAATAAATTATATTTTATATAGAGTTTGGGAATTTTATATTAAACAGCAGCAAGGAAAGAACCCATTGGAAAATTTAGAGTAATCAGATGAAAGTATTTATTCTTGTGAATGGCAGGGCAGATGGATTGGAGCCATTTATAAATAATTTTAAAAACGAATACAGCAAGGGGGATTTTATAATTAGTGCTGATGGCGGTTTTCTCCTTGCTGAAAAACTCGGTTTATTGCCTGATGTTTTAATTGGAGACCTCGATTCGGTTAGAGATGTCAATATAGAAAAGGTTAAAATTGTTGAGTATCCACAAAAGAAGGATTATTCTGATTTTGAATTGGCGCTCAGGTATGCAAGGGACCTTGATCCGGATATGGTCTTTGTTTATGGGGCACTAAACGGGAGGAAGGACCACGAGTTTATTAATCTTCTCCTGCTTGCATATTTTGATGTTAAAACAATGTTTGTTGGAAGTGAAGTGGATATCTACAATATTGTAGATTCTCTTGAGCTCACCGGATACAACGGCAAAACATGTTCACTTGTGGCACTTACGGAAGGACTTGAGGTAAGGAGAATGTGGGGGTTTGAATATGTTTTGCATAATGAGATTTTAAAACCATCAAGCAGGGGCCTTTCAAATATTATTGTGGCTGAAAATGCAGGACTTGAAGTAGAAGGAAGAGGGTGGCTTTTTTTTCTGAATAAGAGGTCCAATTATTAAAGGAGATCGTGTGCTACAGGTTTGCAGTAAATACATTTAAGAAAAGCACTATTTTTTGTGCTCTCCTTGATCCAATTATTGAAGAGGATTGGGATGTTGCAGGGGCACACGGGTTTGTTTTATGTTTTAAAGCCTAGATATTTACCTTCTTGAATGCCTCTCTTAATCTTTTCATTGTTATTACCGGATCTTCAACGATAATTTTTGCCCCACCGACAATGTCTATAAAACCAAGTACATTTATATATCGCGGGATAACATGCATATGAATATGGGAAATGCTTGCACCTGAAAAGTTTCCCATATTGTATCCAAAATTGAAGCCCGATGGACTGTATAGCTCTTCCAGAATATCAAGGCTTATCCTGAGAAGCTTTGATATCTCTTTTTCCTCTTCATCCATTAGGTCTCTGTAATCTATGATGTGTCTGATTGGGAATATCAAAAGGTGGCCTGAATTGTAAGGGTATTTGTTAACACTGATGATTGAATATTTCCCACGAAAAACTGTTAGTTCTTTTACCTTCCCTGACTCTTTTGCAATTTCGCATAAAATACAGTCAACATTGGGTCTTTTGCCTTTGAAATATTCCATCTTTTTAGTTGAGAAGAGATTGCTGAACTTCAGGGGCAATTTTTTCTCCTGTTTAATAAAATTATAT
>JALXDB010000266.1 GCA_026990615.1 Spirochaetota bacterium | reverse complement strand
GTCTTTGCCTGTGCTTCTTACAAGAAGGATAAAAGACCTTATAGAAAACGCGGTAGAGGATGGATTAACCAGAATTGATGCCTATTATTTGATGTCCCATGTTCTGGGGAAATCAAGAGAGTATATCTATGCCAACCCCGATGTTAAACTTTCGTTTTTGCAGTATGTACACTGGATCTTCTCCATTAAAAGGAGGAAAAGGGGAATCCCTGCCAATTATATTACGGGAGAGAGGGAGTTTTACTCCATTAATTTTTTAGTCAGGCGCGGTGTTTTAATCCCGCGTCCAGAAACCGAAATCCTGGTTGATGAAATTTTGAAGTACAATCCTGATTCACTTTTAGATATAGGAACCGGCTCTGGCAATATTGCTATTTCGGTAAAATACCATCTGCCTGCATGCAGAATTACTGCAGTTGATAAAAGTTCGAAGGCGCTCCGTGTTGCCCGGAAAAACTGCCTCAAGGTGTTTGGAAAGTGTGAGATAGAGTTTATCAAATCTGATTTTTTTAATTCTCTGGGGCCACGGAAATTTCGCGTAATAGCGAGCAATCCCCCGTATATACCTGCGGGGACTTTAAAGGTGCTGCAGGTTGAGGTTTCAAGATTTGAACCGAGAATGGCTCTGAACGGTGGAAGCGATGGATTAAAAGCCTATAGAAGAATTTTAGCAGAATGCGGTGGATATCTTGAGGATGACGGCATGGTTATGCTTGAGGTGTCAGAAGAGATTATAAAAGGGGTAGTTGACCTTGCCCGCAGATACGGGTTTAGTGCTGTAGCGGTTAAAGAGGATCTTGCGAATCGCCCCAGAGTTTTAATACTCAGGAAATTGTAATAATTCGCCACAAATTAATAGTGATTAATTTTATGTTTTTATATATTATATTCTTTGTGTGGGGATTTATTTGGAGTTGTTAATTTTATGAAGAGTAAAACTACTGTAAAATTAGAGGATTATTTGAGACTTGAAAATTTTGGTCCCGATATCAGAGATAAGATAGTTGATGCATTTAAATTCGCTGATGATGCCCATAGTGGACAGTTGAGATTTTCCGGTGACCCCTATATTGTTCATCCCCTTGAAGTTGCCAGAATGATGGCTGAGATGGGCTTTGATGAAGAAGTTATAATAGCATCCCTTCTCCACGATACGGTCGAGGATACAGGAGTTACCCTTCAGGATATAAAGAAGAAATTCGGTGCCAAAATTGGAGAACTGGTTGACGGAGTTACCAAGATATCAAGGATAAGGTCTGAAAATGCAAAATTGACGCAGGCTGAAAATATCAGAAAAGTTCTATTTTCAATGGTAAAAGATATAAGGGTTATTCTTATAAAACTTGCGGATAAACTGCACAATATGAGAACACTTGAATATCTCGATAGGGATAGAAGGGTAAGAATCGCCAAGGAGACACTTGATATATATGCACCGCTTGCCGGAAGGTTAGGTATGGCAAGGGTGAAAGCTGAACTCGAAGACCTTTCGCTGAAGCACCTTGAACCGGAGTTCTACAGAGATTTAAAACACTATGTAGATCAAAAGAGGGATTCAAGGGAGAGGTATATAGAGAATGTTAAAAAGATCCTTGAGGATGAGTTTAAAAATTACGG
>JALXDB010000265.1 GCA_026990615.1 Spirochaetota bacterium | reverse complement strand
GTCTGCCCATCTCTTTCAGTTCCGGTACAAGTTCATCAGGTATTCTTGGTTCTATCAGGGTAAGAATATCTCCTGTCGTTTCAGCTTCATTTGCTACATCATCAACAGCATCTACCGTAATAAACAGAGACTCTCTTATTGAGGGCATGAAAGCACCTTCATACATCTCTCTATCAATTTTGCGTCTGTATTCATCAGCCTCTGCCTCTAACTTATGAACAATTTTGGTTTCTTCCTTCGATTTGTCCTTTTCACCGTCCAGATAATGATCCAAGGCTTTGATAAAACTCTTTACAGTATCTGCTACAATTTCAGCATGTTTTTTGATATCCTCCACAATAGCCTTTTCTCTTTTCTGAATAAAAAGTGGCATGGCATCTCCCTTTCTGTGTGTTTTTTTTATTTTATTAAATATAACTATTTTTTTCAATAATTTTTACAAAATTATAAAATCTACAAAAATATTTATCAATAGACCATCTGCTTAAAAACTTTTATAACCCTCGTCAGCATTTCAATTAGATACACCCTGAAAATTGTATCACCTGTCCAGCTGCTTTCTGAAAAATCGTTCAGTACAATCATAAACTCCTCATAACTCAACCTCAACTTTTTATAAAAACCACCCCTGCTGTAAAGGGGAAGCATATCCCCGAACAATACCTGTTTGATAACATCATCAAGCAATCTGCTTCCCTCGTGAAAATGCCAGTAGGCTCTGTCCTCGTAGCTATTTCCCGATGGTCTAAAAAATCTATAACTTCCCATATATTTCAAAAATGCCGTAGAAAAATCAAGTAATGTCTTGCTCCATTCAACATGCACCGGGTTGTCTGTACTGGAAAATATATCCTTAAGAAGTTTTATCCCCTTTTCCATATACCTCCTTGAATCCGAATACCTTATCCTCCTTACCCCTTCTCTCCTCAGGTGGACATTGTCCAGACCATACTTATAAAAAATAAATATTCCCTCAAGAATCAAGTCTTTTGCCCTGTTATAATACTTCAAGAAATTCCCGCTCTTATAGCTCGATTTATCTGGAGAGGTTAAATACTGCAGAGCTGTCTCATAGGCAAGGTTTAGTCTGGTCATTCTTTCATTTGCCCATTCTTCCCTTGATTTGTTGAAATCAGGATGGTATTTCTTTGCCAGTTTTCTGAAGGTCAGGTTTAACTCGGCCAGATTTGAATCTTCGTTAATTCCTAAAATTTTAAAGGCTTCTTTTATCTCCATACAATTAAATTAGCTCTAATATACATTAAGTCAAATAAAATTGAAATCGTGCTTTTCATATCCTATACTTTAATTAAAAATAAAGATTCAAAGGAGTGAATAAATGGCAGTGGTTAAAGAACTCTTTTCAGCATACAGGAACAGTGAGCTTCCAACCGACGGAGGATATATAGTAAGTGCATTCTTCGATAAAGGCTCCACCTACTCAAAGTATGAGGTCACTGCATACGACAATGTAAAAGATATATACCTTACAGATGAAGGGCTAACTTTTCAGGCGGACGGGAAAAAGATGTTCATACTGGTTGAACCGGCAAACTACTCGAGTAAGCATACAGAACCGGCCTATCGTGATGATTTCCACAAAATTCCCTACAGATTCAACGAGGTAGAAACAATCGTTTCACGCCGCCAGGACAGAATTATGATTGGAAGAGAACCCATAATAACGTATACATCTTTTACAATACTTAAAAGTACGGGACACAACTTCTCATATATCTTCTATCCCAACGACAACCTTCCTGCAATCATGGAAAAATTCTTTACAGATACCATCTGGAAAGATGCAAATGTACCCAAAATTGATGCAGAGAAGGCAGGGAAATTGATTAAAAACATTTTCAATAAATTTATGGAGTATAAAATTGAATAACTGTCAACAGGGGTAAACCGGAAGACATGAAAGCTGCTCAAATTAAAAATGGTCTCAATACAGATAAACACAGGTAAACAGGTGTGTTAAAATCTTCATAATGCAATATGCAAAACAGGGGTTTTGGAATCTTCACCCCGTAGCTCCAGCTAGATGCAGTACCGCCCTGTAAAATCACATTCAACAAATTGAAGACCGGCTACCTCAATATACATTAAAACTCGTTCTTCAGTGTTAACATCCTTATAGTACTTCTGAGCTCATTGATCTGATTCTTTTGCTGCCTGATCACAGCCATAAGTTCACCAACATCAAACCTCTCATCGACAGGTTTTGAAGCTGATATTTCCTCATAATCGTTTTCTGCCTCGATCTTTGCCAGTTCATAGCTGTCGCTGTAATAATCAAGATCGAGCGGCATCTTGGGAAACTCCGGGGACTGTACTATCTTTTGAGATATTCTTTCAATCTCCCTTACAGCCATTGAATCGGGTTTGCTTCTGAATAGATTTTCGAGTTCTCCGAGGGCGTCGTCCACAGAATCATCTTTATAGATAAGGCCCATGCACTCGACATCTATCATTAGATTGTCATACACAAGGTCCTTAAGCTTAACGGCATTGTATATATCATCCGGAGTAACGGCCATATTCAGAATAAACTTGGGCTGAATAGCCTTCAAATACTTTTTAATTTTATTTGGTATCTTTGAATCTATCTTCCTTGATTCTTCCAGTATCTCTTCCATCACCGGAAAATCGCCGGGTTTTTTCTCTTTAACAATCCTCTTCAAATACGATGTAAACTTCTGATTTTTCCCAAAAGCCCTGAAAAACAGGCTTATAATCATATTTTTTAGAAAATTAAAGCTGCTGAGCAGGGATGTTGTTACAGGAGTAATCACTAAAAAACCCGAATTCGAGATCATAAAAAAATCAATGTTCTGGATATTTGATCCCGGGCCGAGATCAAGTATTATGTAATCCGCATCCATATTCAAAATCTCTTTGACTATTCTGTTCCTCTGCGCCTGCTGAAGGTCCGCCATCCCGGTAACAAAAACATCCCCCGGAACAAACCACAAGTTCGGGAAATCTGTCTGAAGTATAACATCTTTGAACTCATAACTTCGGCTTGAGATGAAATTACCTATTCCCGGATAAACGTTCTTTAAACCCAAAAAGGAGTGCAGATTCGAATTGCCAAGGGCAAGATCTACAAGAAGGGTTTTTGCACCTGTATTCGAAAGAGCTACTGCAAGATTGGAAGCGATAAATGATTTTCCAACCCCTCCCTTGCCGGAGGCAATTGGTATCACTTTTTTCCTGTTTTCTTCATTTATAAACATTACATTGTTCCTTTCCGTATTGATGTATGATACCTATTATAAGCAAAAAATAGTAAAAAGAAATTATTATTTTAATATTAATACTCCTGATATATAATAACACATATAGTAACATAAAAACTGGGACTTTAAAAATATGCCAGATAATATTAAGCACACTCCAGAGAAAAGATATTTTTTATTAGCAGAGATTATAATTCTGATAATGGTAATACTCAGTTCCTGCACTCTGGTTACCAGACTCCAAAAAGGCCGCATTAAAATTAATGAGGAAGATGTAAAAATAGCAGGTGAGTATTACAACAGGGCATTGGAAGAACTTAAAAAGGACAACGTGTACAGTGCTCTTGTATATCTGTATAGGGCGAAAAATAAGAATCCAGCCGATAAAAGAATTTCAGAAAAATATAAAAGTACGGTTAATTCACTGAATGCTCGAATTTCGGGAACCCAGGAGATAATAAAAAAGGGAAGAGGAATGTCTCACCCGATTGTCTATACCCTATCAAGAACTATATATGGAATAACAAAACCTGTTTCCGGTATGCCAGTATATTTTACTCTCTTAAATGCAGGAGGTAAATTAACCGAAGAGGATATAACGAACAACGAGGGAGCAGCAAGATGCTACATAGAGAGAATAGACAACTACAATAAAAGTGTAAAAGTTGAGGCATCTGTCTGGATACCCGATAGAAAAACCGGCGAGAAATTAGATTCATTGACCAGGATTTTTACCTACACCAGAAGTTCGGTTACCGATAAAAATATAAAGATTGTTGTCCAAAAAAAGGCAGAAATCAACGAATCTATGGATATTTTAATGGATACTTTAATGGAAGATATGGGCAATCAGCTTAATATTTTTCTGCAGGACCTGAGCTTCAGTAGCGTTGCCTACGTTAAATACATTAAAAATTTTGTAACACGTCATACTATTACCCAACAACAGATAAAAAATCTCGGTGAAGAAACTTCGTCCGAGGTAATCATACTTGTGACCCTATCATCCATCACAAAGATTCAACAGTCAACTGACTTTTACCTTGTAAACATTGACACGAATATTAATATCCTGAACACCAGTAAAGGGGTTGTATGTCTGTCAAACAATGTCACGGGCAGAGGAGCAGGATCAAACATATCCGATGCATTGAACAGGGCCTTTTTCAGCTGCCTGTCCGGAATCAAGAAACTGCTGGAAAGCTACCTGAAAGAAGTGGAGGTAAAGAATGAGTTTTTTATTAAAAGAGCAGAATAGTAAAAAAGCACTGCTGGTCAGCCCGTCGCTGCTTGCAGCCGACTACGGATACCTGGCAGACGCAGCAATTTCAGCGGAAAAGGGAGGGGCAGATCTAATACACATTGATTATATGGATGGCCACTATGTACCAAACATCAGTTTCGGTATAGACCTGATTCCGGCTCTAAAAAAGAGGATCAAACTTCCGCTGGAAGCTCATCTGATGATCTCAAATCCGGAGGAAAGGGTGGAAGATTTTATAAGAGTTAAACCTGATTTTATCATTTTTCAGGAGGATACACTCCTCAATCACAACAAAACAATAAGCATGGTGCGTGAAGCCGGAATAAGGCCTGGTCTTGCCATAAATCCTGACAGAGAACTTTCCGAAATAGAGGATTATCTGCACTTAATAGACTACCTATTGATACTGGGTGTTCACCCGGGTTTCGGGGGCCAAAAATTTATCAGGGATACCCTGAAAAAGATGGTTCGTGCCTCTGAAATTAAGCAAGAAAGAAATCTCGACTACCTGATCGCAGTTGACGGGGGCGTAAATCTAAAAACAGCTCCAGAAATAGTAAAAACTGGTGTAGATATACTTGTAGCAGGTTCCGCAATATACGGAAGCAAAGATGTAAAAAGGGCCATTTCGGATTTTAAATCTTTAATACGAACGTGATTTTCCGGAACATGCCCATGAAACCGGAAAACTACAAAAAGAGATTTTACCGCTTATGGCAGACTCCGGATGATCTTGTAGGCTTCAACATAACTTACAGGGAGTCAGACATCAACATCTTTGCCGATAAAAATCTTAAGGATCAGGCGAAAACTTTTTTGTTAGAATGCAGAAAACCCATTGAAGATACAATTAAAAGCTACCCGGATTTTATGACATCCCTTAAACCCATTAAGTTAAGTTCCGGATATAAAATAATTACCACCATGATTGAGGCATCTCAAAAAGCCGGAGTTGGTCCCATGGCGGGGGTGGCGGGTGCGATAGCTCAATGTATAGGAATAAAGCTATCCTCTCTTTCGAGAGAGGTGATTGTTGAAAACGGTGGAGATATCTGGATCAACTCGAAAAAAGAGAGAATAATGCTTGTATATGCGGGAGAAGAATCTCCATTCAAAGACAAACTAAAGATAAGACTAAAACCGAGGCAAAAACCTTACGGTGTATGTACCTCTTCCAGAAAAATCGGACACTCTCTAAACTTTGGATGGACAGACGCAACAGTTGTTATAGCCGATTCGGCAATAACTGCCGATGTGTATGCAACTGCAATAAGCAATATGGTCAAAAGTGAGTCTGACATTGAATCTACAGTTGAATACTGTGCAGGGATTGAAGATTTAATTGGT
>JALXDB010000264.1 GCA_026990615.1 Spirochaetota bacterium | reverse complement strand
GATTGAGGAAGAAATATCCGAGGTTCTACCGCCTCCTGAAGAGATTGAGAAGAAAGATGAATCAAATAAAGAAGACGATGACAGCGGGGAGGAGATAACAATAAAAGAGGTTTAAAAAAAGAATAAAATGTGCAAGAATAGAGCCACCCGAAGGGGTGGCTTTTTTATTAATTATTTTATACAATTTCCGTTAATAGATGTATAATAGGATTGTACTACTCAGGGGAATAGGAATGCCGGGTCTGATTGGAATTGATTTTGGAGCTATTAACATCAAAACAGGCTACCTCAAGAGAGGAAAGGTCCATTTCGTTAAAGATGAATATGGAAGCGACAATCTCGAGAATGTAGTTTTCATATCAAAAAGGGGTGATATTTATATCGGTAAATCGGCTGTTGAAAAATCCATGTGGAATAGCAGAAATGTGGTGGAAGATTTAAAGGACAATCTGAAATTTACAGGTAGTTATTTATTAAATGGCAAGAGGTATAGCTCAGCAGATCTGGTCTCTGTAATTTTTAAAAAGATAAAAGATATATATGAACGTATTTCAGGAAACAGGGATGTGAATTCCTTTATTTCGATACCACCTATAAATCCTCTCGAGGCTTCCTGTTTGTTATACAAAGCAGCTCTGGATTCAGGTTTTAAAAATGTGAGTTTACTTGAAGAATACATGGCTGCATACTATTATTTTTTAGATAAATTCCCTGAGAATGGAAAGGTTGTTCTGCTTTTGGATTTCGGTGGGGGTGGTATCAGAGCTTCTGTAATGGTAAGACGGGAGCCTCTACCGGAGGTAATCTTTGCAATTTATGATAGAACTGTAGGCGGTAGACAGATAGACCAAAAGGTTACAGCCTACCTTGTCAAAAAGTTTTACAATAACACCCTTATAGATTTGATGAAAGAACCCTTCGGGTACAGAAAACTTTTATTTGAATCAAGAAAGGCGAAGGAAAGTTTGAGCTACTCTAACAGGGTAAATATAAATATACCCTTTATATCAGCCAATGCAAATGGAGCAGTACATTTTGAAGAAAAACTCACACGCTATGAACTTGAAGAGTTGATAGCACCTCTAATAAAAAGGACTTTACTTAAATTGAGAGCTGAAATGGTTAAATACGGGATTAGAGTTAAAGATATTGATGAGGTCTTTCTAACCGGGGGCAGCTCAGTGATTCCCTTTTTTGTGAGAGAAATCGAAAACATGTTTACTTTTTCAAAATTAATTGTTGATAATACGGGTAAGACTGTTTCTAATGGATTAATGGTGTTTAAAAACATCTCTACTGCGGGTCATGTTATAACCGCTTCAAGGTCCTACGGAATCGAAACCTACATGGGAGAGTACTATCCTGTTATCGGCAAAGGTGAAATTCTTCCGGTGGTGAAGAGAGTTAGTGTAACAACTGTGAGGGATTTTCAGAGAGCTGTTAAGGTGAAAATATATAGTGGAGACAAAAAGAGAGCCAGAAACAATGATTTTCTTGAGGCAGTTGAGTTGAGAGACATCAAAAGGGCAAGAAGAGGAGAGCCAACCATTGATCTCTATTTTTTTATCGATATGAATGGTAGATTGAAGGTTCTGGTTCACGATCTTGACACTGGAAGATTAAAGAATGTGTATTTTAACTCTAATAAAAAAGAGATAGATTTTGGTTCTTTTAAAGGTAAACCAAATTTAAAGGTGAGCAGTTATGCCGGATAAAATGGATCTTTACAGGGCGCTCTCAATACTGGGTCTGGATGGGAACCCGGATTTTAATAAAATAAGAAAGAGGTACAGGGATTTGGTGTTCAAGTATCATCCTGATAAAAGCGGGTCGAACAGGAGTGCAGAAAAGTTCAGGGCCGTTGTAGAAGCCTATGGATTTCTTCTCGAGAACTACATGACAAATGGATTTTCTGGCGGCTCTATTTTTGAAAGGGTAAAGTACGATAAGAAACTTATGTGCCTTTCCGAAAAGGAACTGTATTTCAGGCTTGTTTACTCAAAGTCCGTGGATGTTAAAAGGGTTGCTGCAATTGCACTTTCGCTTAAAGGTAGATCCTCTAAAGGATATCTGTTGAGTGCTTTGAGCGATGAAAGTACGAGTGTTTGTAATACTATTTTGAACTTGTTGTACGAAATGTTTACCGCTAAAGACTTTCTTATTTACCTCAGAGGTTTCAAAAAAATAAGGTTCTTTAAACTGAAAGTTAAAGCTTTTCTCAGAGTTATGTTCTTACTTTTTAGAAAACTGGTATCTTCTCCTGCTATATTTAAAAATCCAATCCTTAAAAAAGCATAGTACTTTTTCTAAGATCCCTGCGCTAAAAAATTATCCTGTAAGGATATTTGTAATCTACAAATTTAAGAATTATAATTTGAATAGGGGATTTCTGATCCTCAATCATAATTTTTTATTTGATTTATTATAATTGGTTTTTTATGAAGTTTTAAAGAAAGAATCGGGGGTAGTAATGCAGGATAATATATCGACTGAAGCAAACGGTACTTCAGATATAAGCGAGCAGGGTATAATTACCACACACAGGATTTCGGAATACCATGATAAAGAAAAAAAGACATTAAACTTCTTGCACTCGGATATTTTTGATTCGAGAACAGAAATAGTGGTATCAGCCCTCAGTGCTCTGTCGGAGATAGGAACCGATGATTCCTTAAAATATCTTGTTAAGTTGTTTACCAGTAACAATTACGGTATTAAGATAGCAGCAATTAAGGCTGCCGGTGGAATAGGCGGAAACAAGGCGAAGGAGATTTTAATAGAACTGTTCAAAACAGTTCAGGATGAGGATATAAGATGCGAAGTTTTAGAGTCGCTGTCGAAGTTTGCTGCTAAAGATCCCGAAGTTGAGGCCCTGATAAAGGTATTCTCGAGTTCGCAGCTAATAGGTGAATCGACAAAGGCGAGAATGATAGGTTTGATGATCGATGTCAACGATGAAATTGATATAAGACCAATAATCAATCAGGCACAACCGGGTGGGAAAGTCTTATACGAAATATATAAAAAAGCCGCTGACAGGGATAAGATAAAGAGTCCTGTAGTAGAACATGCTATAAAGGTTTATGCACGTTTAAATCCCCAGGAAAAAAAGCTTTTAGTAAAAGCAGCTTCTCCATTCAATAATCAGCAGGCTGAAAAGTTGTTAATTGAACTACTCATGGATATACAGCCCGAGGTTCGAAAGGAGTGCTATTCTGTTCTTGGCACAGACAAGAGGCAGGTTTCTATTTTCCCAAAAGTTATTGAGTTTCTGATGGATGGTGTTGAGGATGACCCCGAACTTGAGGAGGAAGCAAGAAAAGCGATTCTGAGAATGGAAGAGGTCGCTAGTGGGACAATTAAGGTCAGTTCTGTTACCGGGAACAAACTGATCGAGAAAATAAAAGACCTATTTCAAAAGGTTAAGCAGGGCAGTAACAGAGTTGTGAGTGACACCCATGAACTTGGGTGGTTAATAGTGCATTCGAAAGAGTACCTTGAGTACTACGGCAATGAAGATTTTAAACATGCTATTGTTAGCTACTTAAAGGGCAGCGGGAATTACTCTATGAATGCACTTTTGAGGGAGCTAAGGGCCACGGCTGTCAAGGTTGAGGTAAGGCATTTTGATGGGTACAATGCGCTAACAGAGATTATTAAAAATCCAAAGCGCCCGGGAGCTGCACTTATTGCCCGTGAACTTGCAATTGCCAAACTTGGTAAAAGAAGGGATATGTACCATCTAATGAGAAATCTTTATATTACAAGAATGTTCAATATGAAAGAGATGGAGGACTATTTCTTTGACATATACAAGTGGGCGAGGACACAAAAACTATTTAGACTGGCCGAAGCAGCTCTTTATGCAACGGCAAAGATAAATGAAGCAACGGCAAGGGAACTGATAAAAGAGAATATTACCCCTCCTATAATGAGCAAAATTCTTGCAATTGCATCTTTTAAGCTGATAAGGTACTATGGCTGGTCCGGTTTTGAAGATGCAACGGTGCGTTTGCTTGAAGAAACTACGGATCATTACGTTATGCTTAACCTGCTTGATGCTCTTTTGGGCACCTCAGCAGCATCTAAGAGCAAAATTGTACAGGCTGTAATGAAAAGGTTCTCCTTTGAAACTGAGGAGGAGATAGTGTTCAAGCTTTCCAATGTTATTGAGCAGTTCAACGATCCTGCTCTTATAGATAATCTGATGAACATATATACGCTATCAAATGAGGATAAAAAGTATATTACCTTTCAAACTATGAGGAATATTCTTCTTAACAAAGAGCCCATAGATAAAGATGCTCTTATAAACTTTCTTTACAGGGTAATAAAGGAGGATAAGAATAGATGTAAAGGTTATGCTGCCGGTCTTTTATACATTTTAAATGATGATTATTCCATAAAAGTTATCAAAGATATAGTTATAGAAGCAGAAAACGAGGGTAAAATTGCCCTTCTGCAGTGTCTTGAAGGAAACATTAATAAAGATATAGTATCCTTCTTTAAGCCTCTTTTTTTTAACAACGATCTACACCTCCACGAGAACTTCAGAAGAATGGTTGAGCTGGTACAAAACAGTGATGTTGGATCTGAGTTTGTAGAAATAGTAGTGGATGTTAGGTCCAGAGGGCTTGAGAGTATAGATTCAGGCGTTGTGGACTCAAGTCAGGAAGATATAAAGAAGATACTTCTAAAGGATAAAGAAGAGTACAAATTCGAAAGGGAGCATATCAAGAAGCTGTACGTTCTATTTACCGATATAGTTGGCTATACAAAAATGTCCCAACAGTTGAGTTCAATTGAGATTTCATCTTTGATTAAGGAGTATGAGGGGATACTAATCCCAATCTTAACAAAGCACAATGGAGAGCTGGTAAAAAGGATAGGGGATGGCCATCTTTTTGTGTTTCATAGGGCTCTTGATGCTGTACTCGGGGCAATACGGCTTCAAAAAGCTATCAAAAGGTTTAATAGCTTCCGGGAGGAGAGACTCAGGGTGCAGATTAGAATAGGGATACACGGCGGCGAAGTAATAATGAGGGGAAACGATGTTCTTGGGAATACAGTAAATTTAGCATCGAGGTTAGAAGAAAGTGCTGAACCGGGTTCAATCTATGTTTCAAATGATGTCTATGAAGAGGTTAAGGACTATATCCATGCAAAGGAGATAGGGGAATTGACATTCAAAGGCATTGAATATCCGGTTAAAGTATTCGAGCCTTATGAAATATCTGTAAACCTTCCAAAGGAACTTGATCCGACTAAAGGTGCTAGGGCAATTACAGGCGATTCTGAATCAAAAACAGAAACAAAAGAGTATTTATTGAACAACGAGAGATATGAAAAGCTGTTTAACTATTTTAAGAATACTCTGGGTGTTATAAACACTCTGTGCGGACGGGTAGAGAAAGGAGAGGCTACAATTAAGGACATAAAGATTGAGATCGCGAAGAGGTGGAAACTCTTACAGAAAGAGTTTCAGAATATTTAAGGAGGGGTAAATGGCTAAAATAAAATCTAAAACAAAATCAAAAGTTGTAAAGCGTAAGGTTGTGGCAACTATTGTAATATTTATTGTTCTAAGTGGCGCATCTTTAATTATCTTTATTCAAAATAATTTTAGAAAGAATATGTACAGGGACTGCATGGTAAAGGCAGAAATTTTTAAAAGATCTTTTTACACTGGTCTGAATAGCTATGAAGATGAACTATCAATGTCGCTTGAAATACTTTTGAAAAACCGTGAGGTTGTTTCTGCTTTTGCCATGAGGGATAGAAAGAGGCTTTCTGATCTGTTGCTCAGATTTTATCAGAGGGTATTGAGGGCCCATTATGGTATAAAGCAGTTTCAATTTCACCTGCCAAACGGTGTAAGTTTTTTCAGGGTCCATAAACCAGGCAAATACGGTGATGATCTTTCGAGCTTCAGGGATACGGTTGTTACTGCCAATGAGTCAAAGGTGCCTGTAAGAGGGCTGGAGGTTGGAAGGGCTGGCCTTGGAGTTCGAGTGGTTTTTCCAGTTTTCTATGGCGGCAATCATGTAGGTTCTGTTGAATTCGGAGGATCGGTAAAGAATATTTTAAAAGATGCAAGTAGGGTTACAGGGTTTGAATATTCGGTGGGAGTATACGAATCTGTATTTAAAAAGGCGAAGAGATTTAGCTCAGGTACCGGTGATGTTATTAAGGATGGTCTGGTTTTCTATGATTTTTCGTCGGATAAACTGAAAAAAATCCTTCCTGAAATAGATATATCCGATTCTACGTCTATAAAAAAGCTTAACAGGTTACGGTACCTTACATTCAGTTTTCCAATACTTGATTTTCAGAGTAGAAAAGTTGGAAAGGTTATAATGTATATAAATGTAGAAAATGAATATAAGAAGATACTAAGAGAGATACTGATAATCTCCGGTGTAATAATCATCATTATGATTATCCTGGCTGTAATAATTAATATGATCCTGAACAGGCTTATAACCAAACCTATAAATGAGGTTGTTGGTCTGGTTAACACGGTGGCGGAGGGAGATTTAACGGTTGGTACGAGCATAGGAGCGGAGAAGTTAAAGGATGAACTTGTAGAAGCAGTTGTAAGGATGGCTCGGAAACTAAAGGAGATGATACTGAAAATTGCAACTACTTCGGAAAGTCTTGAGAAAAGCAGCAGGGAACTCTCTGATAAAGCAGAGAAACTCGCAGAGAGCGCGGGTAATGAGGCTGCCATTTTAGAGCAAACGAGTGCCTCTATGGAGGAGCTGACTTCATCGATAGAACAAGTAGCCGACAGCGCTTCGGCTCAGGAAAAAGCGGTTGAGGACAGCAATAGAAGTATGGACAGGGTTGTAAGTTCCGTCCAGAAGGTAAATGAGGTGCTGGATAAAGTACTGGAGCAATCTAAAAAAACGGTAGAAGCGGCTAATGAAAGTACAAAGCTGATCGATGAGGTTGTAAAGGCAATAAACAATATTGCCTTTGGTTCTGATAAGATTTCGAATATTGTAAATGTGATTTCAGAAATAGCGGACCAGACCAATCTGCTTGCCCTTAATGCATCAATTGAGGCTGCGAGAGCCGGAGAGCATGGGAGAGGGTTTGCAGTTGTTGCCGATGAAGTGGCCAAACTTGCTGAGCGCAGCTCCCAGTCTGCAAAGGAGATCGAAAAGCTTATAAATGAGAATGCGGAGAATGTGAATGAAGGTGTGAGTATGGCTCACAAGTCTCTCGAATATATATCCAAGGATAGTGAAGGTGCGGTGGAGGTAAGCAGGATGATAGAGAAGCTTTCTGGAGTGATTGAAGATCAGGAGAGAGGAATAGAGGAGCTTAAATCGGAGATAGACAAAATAGGAGAAATGAGCCGGGGAATATCTGCCGCGACAGAAGAACAAACTACGTCGGCTAAACAGGTATCACAGGCAGTTGAGAACATAAATCAGATAGTCCAGAGCAATGCAAAAAGGGCAGAAGAGATGGCAAGTGCAGTCAGTGGGTTGTACGAACTGGCCGGCGGATTGAGGGAGATGGTAGGAGCCTTTATCATTGAAGAGCAAAAATCAGAATCTCCAAAACTGCTGGAGGCAGGTGATGTTGAAGAAGCACCATCTGAAGTTGAACCGGATGCAGTAGAAATTGCGACTTCAGAAAATCCTGAGAAGTTTTAAAAATTAAATAACAATTGGGCTTTTTGGATTTCTTTTTGATTTTTATAGTTTTACTCTTTTGTTTAAAAACACACGAATAATCATCAAATGAATAGGTTTTCTTAAGTAAAACTGAAACGGTGTATGAAGTGTTGTATGAATAATCCTCCGATATACAATTTATGAACTTTATCCCACAGAGACCTTATATTTATAATAAAATACTGGATTTTGTATAAGTTTTTAAGTTGTCTTTGAAAGTAATGTTAAAAAATTTATTTCAATAGTAAGTAATACAATTATTTAATTTATTTATTTTTGTGTTCATCCGCGTTAATGCAAAAAACAGTTGACAGGTAAAGAAAAATTGTGATTATTAATAGTATTGTATTTATCTTTGCAATGAACAATCTTTCCTGGGCAGTCGAGGTAAATTAAATACCGAAAAATGGATTTGAGTGGTATTTATAATGATATACGAAGAAGAACTAAAGACTTTAGCAGGCAATTTGATGGTAAGAGAATACTTATTATAGGGGAGGATTATAAAGAGTCAGAAAATATTAAACATTTATTAAAGGAGTTTGGTTTTAGAGAGGTTCATACAATTAATCCCTTACACAGCTTAAGTATTGATTTCAGATTATCAAACACCGATTTAATCCTGATAGATGAAAACAATTTTAATACCGATATCCAGCCAGGTATAGAAGAGAGGGTAAAAAATATAAGTCATACACCTTTTATTGTAATAGGTAATAGTTTTAGTACAGCCAGAAATGTATTATCGAGAAATTGTTACGGTTTTATTTTGAGGCCTGTCAGTAAAATGAGTCTGTACCCCGCAGTTGTATCATCAATAATTATAGGCGAAAAGGTGGAGGCTTTAGATAGAAAACTGGAACTTTATTCAAAGATCACTGATATGATACCCGAAGTGATACTTGTGAAAGATCAGGACTTTAACTACAGTTATATAAATCAAAGATTTTTTGGGATAATAGGTGAAAACTATGCTAAATCGGTTCTTGGTAAAAATGACTTTGATTTATTCGATAGTGAAATTTCCGAAAAAATCAGAAGGGAGGATGAAAGTTTAAGGAACGGAGAGTTACAGGAGCTGAATAAAGAGTTTTATATCGAAGAACTTAAAAAATGGTTCAATATTTACAAGGTCCCGTTGAGAGATAATAGAGGCAGTTTTATAGGGATACTGGTATCGGTGAGGGATATAACCGATTTAAAGAAAAAAGAGATTGAAGGAGAGAGAATAATAATCAAAGAGATAAGGTACAGGGATAGTGCTATATTCAGGATGATTAAAAAGATAGATGAGAAATTATCCGAGGAGATTAGATTAAGAGAGAGTTTAAAAGAGGTTAAAGATGAAAGAGATGTTATTTTAAACAGCATTGATAGCGGCCTGATATACATTGGGAGGGATTACAGTGTTAAGTGGATTAACAGAGCTGCATGTTCAATCCTGGGGGTCGAAAATAGTGTATCAGGGGGTGTGAAGTGTAGAAACCTCATGCTTTGTGTCGACTCGGAATGTACAGACGAGTGCCCTATTCATAGAGCTCTTGTTAGAGGCAAACATGGGGAACGTATCATACGAAATAAAAATGTTCAGTATTTGAATTTGAAAAGCACTCCTGTTTTTGGTGAAGATGGGAGAGTCAGGAATGTTCTTGCAGTTATCGAGGATGTAACACAAAAAAAGATGTTGGAAAGTAAAAATATACAGCAGGAGAAGATGGAAGCCCTCGGCAGGCTGACTGCCGGAATTGTCCATGATTTTAACAATGTTTTAACGGTTATCCGTGGCTACAGTGAGATTATTCTTGAGGATATGACAGAGGACAATCGATTCTACAGAGACATTAAAGAGATATTTGAAACGTCCAAAAAGGCTTCTAATCTGGTTAATCAATTAAAGCTTTTTTACAGAAATGACTCCTCGGATAGAGAAGTTTTGAATATAAATGATATTATTGTGTCACACAGATCGATCTTTTCCAATCTTATGGGGGACAGAATAAAAGTTGAGTATAGGCTCAACAAAGACCTTAAAGATGTGAAATGTTCAAAGGCCCATTTGCAGCAGATAATAATGAACCTTGTGCTGAATGCAAGGGATGCAATCCGAGATGGAGGGACTATATATATAACAACTGACAATGTCTATATTGAAAGAGGCTTTTCAAAATCAATTATCCCTGTAAAACAGGGGATATACATATTATTTGAAATTGCAGATACAGGTACTGGAATTGAAGAAAATGAGGCAAAGAAAATCTTTGAGCCATTTTACACAACCAAAAAGGAGAAGGGAACCGGGTTCGGATTGTCTACAGTTTATGCTCTTGTGAAGAGCTATGGAGGAGGAATATACCTCTCAAGTACAAAGGGGTATGGCACAGTTTTTAGAATCTATCTTCCTGTAAGTGACACAGATAAAAAAGAGAAGGATGCCTGCAAAAAGAGTGATGTTTCATATCATATAAATGGAAAGATAGTACTGGTTGAGAGTAATCACGATATAGCTGAATACATACTGAGAGTGGTTGAAAAACATGGAGGAGTAATTAAGTTAACAGATAGTGTTATTAGAGCTTTAGATATTGTGACAAAAGATTCAGCGGTTAGCGTGTGTATTATGGATGCTGTTTCATCCCCTGGCAATAGTTTTATAACACATAAAGAGATAGCTAATTTTCCCGAAAGAGTGGGGATTATTTTAATTACAGATTACGGGATAACCGATTATAAAATAAAAAGGGATTCCCGTCGGGTTTTAATATTGGAGAAACCGGTTAGGGAATATGAACTGATACAAAAGATAAAAGAAGCCCTTAAGAGATGATGGAAAAACCCAGAATATTAATTGTTGATGATGATCAAAATATACTTAACTTTTTTAAGAGGCTGTTTAGAAACCAAGACTACGACATGGTATGTCTTCAGAGCGGAGCGGAGGCATTAAAACTTATAAGACATAGCTATTTTGATCTTATAATAACCGATCTGAAGATTGACAGGATAAACGGTATTGATATTTTAAAAGAGGCTAAAAAAAGCATTGGTGATGTTGAGGTTGTGATAATTACAGGTTACGGAACGGTGGAGTCAGCTGTAAAAGCAATGCAGCTCGGTGCTTATGATTACATTACAAAACCGCTTGATTTAGCCAAGACGAGAATTCTCGTACACAGAGCGCTTGAAAGAAGAAGGCTAAAGAACCAGGTTAAGCAGCTTAAAAAGGAGATAGGTAAGAAGTTCGAAGATCTGGGAATAATAGCGGTTAGCGATGAGATGAGAAGGGTTTTACAACTTGCAGAAACAATAGCTCCTACTGATTCAACTGTTCTTATTACAGGGGAGAGCGGTGTTGGTAAAGAAGTTCTTGCCAAGTACATTCATAAACTGAGCAGAAGGGTAGAAAGACCCTTTGTTTCAATTAACTGTGCAGCTCTTCCCGAATCAATTCTGGAGAGTGAACTGTTCGGACATGTGAAGGGAGCTTTTACAGGGGCTGTTTCAGGTGCAAAGGGCCTTTTTGAAGAGGCAAACGGAGGTACAGTTTTTCTGGATGAGGTTGGAGAACTTTCCCTGCCAATACAGGCTAAACTACTGAGAGTGTTGCAGGAGGGCGAGGTAAGGAAGGTCGGTGATGTAAAGATATACAAAGTAGATGTTAGGATTATCGCCGCTACTAACAAAAATCTTTTGTCTTTGATAAAATTGCACAGATTCAGAGAGGACCTGTACTACCGGCTGAACGTTATCCCGATAGTGATTCCTCCTCTCAGGGAGAGAAAGGAGGATATTGTACCCCTTGCGGACCATTTTTTAAATATCGTTTCTAAAAAGATGGGAAAAAGAGTAACAGGTTTTACGCCCGAGGCTATATACAGAATTAAAGAATATGAATGGCCGGGAAATGTTAGAGAGCTGGAAAACATGATTGAAAGACTTGTGGCGATTAGCAAAAGCAGTACAGTTACAGAAAGCGATGTGTTCTATGTTTTTGGGATGGATATGGGAGCAAAAAACCGCAATGCCGGGTATATTGACCAGGATAGCAGCCATTCCGCTATAAAGAGGTATCATCTGATAAATGTACTATCAGAATCTGGATGGAATGTCCAGAGGGCTTCGAGAAAACTCGGTATAAGCAGGACTACAATGTGGCGGTGGATGAAAAAATATGGAATAAAAAGACAAAAAAGCTAACTTAGATTGTTTAATTTGTTTCATTTGTGAAATATTGATGAAACATATATGAAACAGATTTGCAACAGTCCAATTTTCTCTTTCGTTTGAGCATCTTCCTTTAAATAAAAGAGTCCCTGCCTAATTCTTTAACACACAATTAATTAATGGTATTTATTGCGGTTTCTAAAGATCTTCTTATGAATGGAGCATGTAAAAGGCATAATTTTTGCTCATAGATTAGTTGTTTTTTATTAAAATAATTAATCCATGTTTGGGGGGCTGTAATATGTTTAAAAACATGAGCTTGAGGGGAAAGATACTATCAGGTTTTCTTATTGTTATTGCTTTTGGTATGCTGATCTCTTATATGAGCTTCTACAGTATAAGGAGCCTGAAGCAGTCTGTTGCTACAATCGGTGAAATACAGAGATTTGGAAATGACCTGAATGAGATGATTGTTCTTGAGAGTGAATATATTGCCTACGGTACAAACTGGAGTAGAGATGAGGTTAAAAGGCTGATAGGAGTTATTAGAAGCAGAGTGAACAGCATGAAAGGAGGAGTGGCAAATGAGGAGAGAATTAACCAGATGAATACTGTTCTTGAAGCTTTAAATACATATGAATCAGAGTTCAGAAGATATGTGGCTATAAACGATGAAACAGTAAAGTACGGTAAAAAATGGAGAGAATTTGCATCTGATTTTGACAAAGAGGCCGAAAAGATTATCAGGTATACGTTAAAGCCAAAGATAGATGTTGTCAACAAACGTGTGAATAAAAAAGACCTTTTCTGGCAAAAGGCCTATGACAATCTGAACGAGGATGTTAGGCTTAAGTTTCTGATTATGACCCTGGCCGGGGAAAGGTTTGTATCAACCAGGGATGAAAATAGCTGGAATATTTTTAACAGGGGAGCCGGTGATATCTCAGCAGGAATAAAGAAATGGACAAATTATGTTAGTTCTAACAGTAGCCTATATGGCGGAGCACAGAAAATGAACAGCATAATAAATCAGTATGTTATTTACGGTAAGCAGTATCATGATCAGTTTATCAAACAGTCAAAAATTAAAAGCAACCTCAAAGCTCAGTCAGCTAAAATTGTCGATATAGGGGAAAATCTAATAAAATTTTCCGAAGGAGATATTGAACTTGTAAGTAAAAATGCAATGAAAATAATGTTTGGTGTTTCAGGAGCTGCACTTATACTTGGGGTCTTACTGGCTCTATTGATCACCAATTCTGTAACAAAACCGATAAACAGGTCTATCGAGTTTGCCGAATCTATAGCAAATGGAGATTTAACTGTTAAAATGGAGCTGGATCAGAACAATGAAGTGGGTAGACTGGTTTCTACGCTGAATGCCATGTCCGAAGACCTCCACGAAATGGTACTTCAAATACAGGATGGATCTGAACAGGTAGCAACCTCGGGTGAAGAGCTTGCTTCAACAACACAGATGATATCGGAAGGAGCTCAGAGTCAGGCATCAACACTGGAAGAAACCAGTGCATCTATAGAAGAGCTATCCGCTTCTATAGAACAGGTTGCAGATCATGCCCAGACGCAAACGGCGGCTGTGGAGGAGATGTCGAGCAGCATGCAGCAAATGGGTCAGATGATAGACAATGTTAATTCGGCCCTGACACAGGTAATGGATATTACAAATGAATCTGTTAAAAATTCAAGGGTAGGAACAGAAAAGGTCCGCGAGGTAATTGATGCTATATCGAAGATGGCTGAAAACTCGAAAAAAATATCCGGTATTGCAGGTGTAATCTCTGAGATCGCTGATCAAACTAACCTTCTTGCTTTAAATGCCTCTATCGAGGCGGCTCGAGCCGGGGAGCATGGAAGGGGCTTTGCGGTTGTGGCCGATGAAATTTCAAAACTTGCCGATAGAAGTGCCATGTCAACTAAGGAGATTATCGAGCTCATAGAGGAGAGCGAGAGAGCTGTTTCCTCCGGTGTCCTTAAAGGACAAAAAGCCGGATATGCAATGGAAGAGATAATGAATGGAGCAAACAAAACAATTGAACTTATGAATAACCTCAGAGACGCAATTGAACAGCAGAATCTTGCCCTTCGTGAGATGAGCAGGGCTCTGGAAAATATTAATGAAATGAGTCAGTCAATAAGCGCTGCTACAGAAGAACAGTCAGTAAACGCAAAACATGTATCCAAAGCTATAGAAAGCCTTAATGGCATTACACAGGAGGCAGCAGCATCTGCCGAGGAGATGGCAGCTTCTACGGAGCAGCTTTCCGGTATGGCCCAGGAACTGCAGGCACTATCTGCAAAGTTCAAGCTTGACCTTAGCAGATTAGAAAAAAAGGACGAAAAATCAGATAGCAAGATAAAAAAAGAGGTTGAGAAGAGCAATGAACAAATAGACAGCAGGCCCTTGGAAGAAAGCTCAGGAAATGTAGTGAGCTGTAGAAAGGATAGTATTAATGAAAGTATAATAGAAGTTGCTTGAAGTATAGAGCTGTTTTCTGCGGATCGTCCGTCAAGAGGAAACAGGGTTCGGGCGGTCCGCATTTTTTTGATATTTTTTATTTATTAATTAGAAATCGGGGGCTGAACTTATGTCAGGCAGAAAATTTTTTCTGGTATCTCTAAAGGGTGGAATCATTTTTATTGCAATAGTTGTATTAATGCTTTTTGTTATTTATCATATGGATAAAACTATCTTAACAAAAAGCCATGAAAAACTGGTCAAATTATACACAATACATTCAAAAACTCCTTCATTCTTAATCAATGCAGAGAGGATTGAAAATGATATACTTTTTCAATTTAAAAGGTTGCATCTTATTGTATTTATTATAACAGGGAGTTTTTTTTCTCTCCTGTTCTTTTTTTCTATAAGGATGCTTGTAATAAGGAGGTTAAAGCATTTGATACTTAATGTTCGAGAAATAGCAAACAGGCGGGAGTTTAACAGACGTATAGAAATTAACGGTAAAGACGAAATTGCAAGTTTGAAGAATGGAATCAACTTTCTTTTAAATAATATAGAAAGTAACGAGCAAAGTCTGAAAAGGGCTAGAGAAAGATTGGAAGAGAGAATAAAAGAGAGAACTGAAAAGCTCAAGTATATAAATCTTCGTTTGAATGAGGAGATAAAGCTCCAGAGAAAGCTAAAAGAAGACCTTGTCGAGTCAAAAAACATGTATAAATCCCTTATTGAAAATGCCGGTCAGATGATTCTAATTGTTCAGGATGAGAAGATAGTGTACTACAACAGGGAGTTTTCAAGGGTAACAGGCTATGATGAGAAAGAATTAATAGGAAGCTCATTTTTGGTTCTTGTTCATCCTGATGATAAATACAAGGTGATCAGATTCCATCATAGAAGAATGAAAGGAGAAATTATTCCCCCTTATGAGATCAGGATAATAACAAAGTACAACAGGTTGATATACGGCGAGGTGAGCGCTGTCAGGGTCATATACAGAGGCAAGCCGGCTTCACTTGGTTTTGTTACGGATATAACAGAAAAGAAGAGACTGGAGGAGGAGAGAAAAAACCTTCAGGAACAGCTACTGCAATCCCAGAAAATGGAGGCTATCGGCAGGTTTGCCGGTGGAATTGTTCATGATTTTAATAATCTTTTGACGCCAATCATAGGATACACGGAGCTCCTGATAGCCCAAGATGATTATACCGAATGCAAAAGAGAGTATCTAAAAGAGATAAGGGATGCTACGATCAGGGCTACAGAGCTTATAAATCAACTGCTTGCTCTAAGCAGGAAACAGGTTCTGTCTATCAGAAGGCTTAATATAAACAGAGTTATCAAAAATTTGAAAACGATGTTACAGAGATTAATTGGAGAAGACATAAGATTGAGAATTGAACTTGATAAGCATATCGGTGATATAATGGCCGACAAAAGCCAGATTGAGCAGATAATACTAAACCTTGTGGTAAATGCGATAGATGCTATGCCCGGAGGTGGAGAGATTACAATAAGGACAGCCGAAGTTTACATTGATGATAATTATGCAGGCAGAAATGTAAACGCCAAGAGCGGCCGTATGATGTGTATGAAAATCGAGGATACCGGACACGGTATGGACGAAGAAACAAAGCGACATATCTTTGAGCCATTTTATACAACTAAAGGGAAAGATAAAGGAACTGGTTTAGGGCTTTCAATTGTATACGGGATTGTTGAGCAGCATGGGGGGTGGATAGAGGTTGATAGCCAGATCGGAAAGGGCACACGTTTTTCTATTTATTTTCCTCTGATAACTTCTGATGAAGGAGAAGAGGATAAGAGTTCACAGTGCGGTAATTATTCTGAATCAAAAATGGCAGGTAGAGAAGGGATGGGAAAGATAAAAGTAAAGGGAGATAAAAAGGTCCTTCTGGTTGAAGATGATGAAAAGGTGAGGAATTATATTAAGAGAATACTAACTAGATATGGATTTAAGATTATAGATACACCGAGTGCCAGAAAAGCCCTTGAAATATTTCTGAGTAAAAAAGAAGAGATTGCGTGTTTGATAACAGATATTATAACTCCCGATATTACGGGAATTGACCTTATAAAAAGGGTGAAAGAACATGATCCAGAACTAAAGGCAATTGTAATGAGCGGATATACTGATGATAGATTTGATCTTGAGTTTATTAAGAAAAACGAGATATATTTTTTACAGAAGCCATTCTCGTCAAAGGATCTGTTTAACGTGCTTGAGATATATAACAATTAAGTTTCAGTTCTTAAAAAATTGGTTTAGCTCTGCCCCTTTTATTCTTTAACTATTATATCTGATATAACATTTGCAGCATCATCGCAGCTATCGGCTGATCTCTTCAGGTGACGGTAAAGCTCCCGCATCTTCATCATATACGATGTTGTGTTATTCTCATCATCGAAGAGCTCTGCCAGGGATTCAAGATACACAAGGTTCATCTGATTTTCTGTGGCCTTTGCCCTTTTTGCATGTTCCATTGCAACATTGGGATTCTCCTTGAGATTGCGAAGTGCATCGTATATTTCGAGTGTCCCCTCGCGAAGAACCTTAGCCATCATAAGAAGTTCTTTCGTGGGTTCGATATGGAATATTTTAATCTCCTCTACCGTGCTTTTTGCCGCATCAATTATATCGTCGATAGCCCTTGAGAGAGTAAATATATCCTCTCTGTCAAAGGGGGTTATCAGGGTGTGGTTTAATCTGTCTATTACTATTCTTCTTAGATCATCGGCTTCTCTTTCGAGAAAATAGATATCCTCCGAGGCCTCTGGATCCTTTTTATCAAAGTATATTACCAGTTTTTTGTAGGCTTCGTAAACCTTCTGGGCATGCTGTTCTAAAAGAGTGTAAAAATCGACCTTTTTTGTACCAAATAGTTTTAATCCCATAGCTTCACCTCACAGAATTATGTTAAAAATATATATTTTAAAAGGATGAAAAATCCTGCGGAAACTAAACCCGCAAGAGGTATGGTAAGCAGCCAGCTCCACACTATGGTTATTATGAGCGACCATTTTACCCCTTTTGATCTGTAGGCGCTTCCCACCCCGACTACTGATGAACTTATAATCTGTGTAGTGCTAACAGGAGCCCCGAACAGATTGGAGAATAGCAGCAGAGCTGAAGCTGAAAGCTGCGATGAAAATGAATGGAGGGGCCTTATTTTAAATATCTTGTATCCAACAGTTTTTATTATTTTGGTTCCTCCGAGGGAGATCCCTATTGTTAGACAGGAGATGCTGACAAGAATAATCCATGTGTATATGTTTATATCGTCCGAAACCCCGGCCAGATACAACTGCAGGGCGATTATCCCCATAGCCTTTTGAGAGTCGTTGTTTCCGTGGTTTAATCCTAAAAATATAAGGCTTCCTATCTGAACTCTTTTAATCACTTTTGATATTTTAAGAGGGGCATTTCTGAGAATTGCCGAAAGAGTTTTGTATGTCAGATAGCCAACAACAATACCTAATACCGGGGACAGAAACATAGCCCCTATTACCTTTATCAAAAATATCTTCCAGGGTATAGCGTCCATTCTGTATTTATACAGAACAGGACCTATTAATCCTCCAACAAGGGCAAATGAAGAACTGGTGGGCATTCTTAAAACCCATGTTAGAAAGTTCCAGAATATTGCTCCTATTATACCGCTCAATATAAGCAGAACCGATTCGGTACCACCCGGAAGAATATCGACATTAATTATTCCCTTTGCTACGGTTTGAGCCACGGGAGTCCCGAATATAAATGGACCTGAAAATTCCGCAATGGAAACAATTATAAGTGCGTATTTTCTCTGTATAGAACGGGAAGCTACTGCAGTTGCCATAACATTTGAGCCGTCTTTCATCCCGTTTGTGAGAGAGAATATCAGTATGAGTACAATAGATGTTATAAGGAATGCTGTAGTCATTTGTTAACCACCATTAACCTATTCTTAATAATATCTTAACAAAAATAGATATGGTAAAATTATCAATTTATAAAAATTGTAAATAAAGTCAAGATAATTATTTTGATATTTGCTTTCCAATGTGGCTTATATAGCCAGGATAAAAAATCTACATGAAACTTCTGTTTAGAAATTAGGTTTAAAAATTAAAGATTAATTATGCGATTTGATCTGCCATACACGGTTTTTTTGAATGTTTGCAATAATTCTTTAAGTAATCTGGCTTGTTTTAAAGCATTTATGTCTTCTTAAGGGTAGGTTTGATTGTATTTACCAGATAGGATTTATATTAAAATTGAGTTTAGCGGGGTCAGATTATTTTTTCAAGAGTACCAAGTTGCTTTTTATTCAATTAAAAATAGAGATGGTTTTAGGGAGAATGGATTAAAAGGTATTTCGTTGTATGGTCACGCCATTTTGGATAAGATGCCTTAATGGGATTATTTATTTGATAGGGAGCAGTATTTTAAAACTGCTTCCTTTATTTATGCCACCACTTTCCGCCCAGATTTTTCCTCCGTGCAGTTCTATGAGTTTTTTAGAAATTTCCAGCCACAGCCTTTTTTTTGAATACTCCCTCGGATTTACCTTTTCTCTCTGTTTGGAGGGATCAAATGTTTTTTCCAGTGAGTCTTTTGAAATTCCAATTCTTTCGTCTCTGACTTCTATGAGCAGCATATTATCGTCTGATCTGCCGGTTTTATATGGATGTATGGATAAAAATATTCGTTTATCAGGAGGGGAGAACTTTATAGAATTTGATATAATATTGCATAAGGCGTGCTGAAATTTTTCCCCGTCAATGTTT
>JALXDB010000263.1:645-1631 GCA_026990615.1 Spirochaetota bacterium | reverse complement strand
AAATAGCCCTGTCTCAACACCTGTGTAGAACCCTCCCCGTTTTGATACGTTAACACCCTTGAATATACGTATCTCTGCCGCCGTGGCGGGGAATTCAAGTTCGCTATCGGGTACATTCAACACATATTTGCCGTCAAGCCTTGCCCGAAATAGCGTAGCTCCGAAAGTCGGAGACGCAAAGTTCCGCTTCCACTGGCCGAGCCACGACCTTACCTGTTCCATCTCTTTATCCGTCTGGCAAAAAACAGAGGCCGGAGCAATTACAAGAGCCACAAGGAGAATAATCATAAACAACACAGTCTTCCTTTTCATAATTACCTCCTTTTTTATTCTAAGAAAATTGGGCTCAAAACTTTTGCAGTCTTTTTACGCCTGTGTTTCACAAATACTTTTTTATTCAGGAGTATTTTTAAAAACAGGACCAAAATTTATTATACAACCATGAGATGATTTTACAAGCCAAAAATAATAATGACAAATATTATAATTATTAAATGTGATTTATTTTTTCAATAGAATAAAGCCCGGGATATTCAGGCAGGATTTATATGGGTAAGCTACTTTGAGGTAACTTAAGTATATATGATATATAACTGGAAGGCGCTTCGGGGCAATAGCAGAATATGTTATGGATATAGGTTGGATTAATATAGTGATATACCAGCTTATATATATGTTATATATAAGAAATTACAGGCCATTTTTCATTTTTATAGTATAGAAAACTTAACATTATGTATTTTTTAGTTAAAATTAGAAAACCCGACATTGGCCTTAATAACCTGTAGAACCGTGTTAAACTATCTTAATGGTAACCTGTTAAATATTCTGCACCATTCTTAGCACCCTGTTTAAAATCAATGAATTTAATAAATGTTAAAATAATAAAGAGATAAAAAAAGCCGCCCGGCAATTAAACTGCCGGCGGCTTTATTATTCACACCGCTAGTGCTCCCGTACAAAAGGATTTATGCCGCCCGTTATCA
>JALXDB010000263.1:0-635 GCA_026990615.1 Spirochaetota bacterium | reverse complement strand
AACCAAAACGGCATTTTGTAAACGCTGCCTGTAAAGTAGCATTTAGTTTTTTCTCGCTACAGCACCCCATAGCACCCTCCATAACGGGCAGCACAACTCTTCAAACACCTAACCAAATCAAGCAAGCATGTTTACTGGAAGTTAAGTACAAAACCTATTCTTAAATCGAGTGCGAACGGGTCTATCTGGACTCTGTACTGGCTCATCACAGCTCTTGCGTATTCATCGCCAGTAAGAGCATACTCTGTTGTACCTGCATTTGGATCGTATACATTGTATGCATTACCCTGATCATCAAAGAAGTAGTTATTCTTTTCGTCGTTCTCAGGCGATGGGATGGGAGCAGCCATCACCCCTACCTTGGTAACAAGCCTGAAGTTCTTGCCAAGCCTTATGGCCGCCTCTGCTGCTGTATCGAGTATAAGCCCCATTGCTGCCTTATCAGAACCGTATCCCTCCTGAACATCCGGGTCTTCCTTTGAACCCGTGTAAAACTCAAAGCCTCCTGCGAAGAGGGTTCCTCCCATACCGAGCTCTGCTCCAAGGGATATTCCGAAAAGGGCAATACCTATGTCAACCCTGAGTCCGTATTTGGCCATGAGAAAAACAAGACCGCCGTTGTACATAAGCCCCAT
>JALXDB010000262.1 GCA_026990615.1 Spirochaetota bacterium | reverse complement strand
ACCTGAATATATATAATCATTTTGTATATATTGGAACCACTCTCCGGCGATGGCACTATCCTGGACTCAAGATTTTCTATGTTGATGCCCCTGTCGGCAAGCATATGAGTAATTTTATAAACTATACCTGTCTGGTCAAATCCCTCTATACTCAACTTCTGTATATCATACTCTTTCTTTGATTTAATTTTCTTCTCATCTACCGGGCGGAAATATGCTGTTATTCCTTTTTCTTTTTCAAGACGCCTGCATGCCAGCTGCATATTCTTTTCCTGATCTACAGGACCTGAAAAGGATAGAACAATTACAAATTCATCCAATAATCGGGTCATTCTCGAATCTTCAAGATTGTAACCGTACTCATATATCAGTTCAGTCACATCTGCAATCAGTCCTGGCCTGTCCTCTCCAAAGGCAGTCATTATATACCTTTTGTTCATTTCTCCTCCTATTCCCTATCCTCAAGATCTTTGTATGACTATAATTATAACATCATTGTACCATCCGGAAAGAAAATATCAATCACCTTTCCTCTTCCAGACAAGAACAGGATGTCTTGCAGCCTTAACTTCATCAACCCTTGTAATCTTCGAATAATGCGGGGCATCCTTCAAAATTTCCGGATTGTTCTTTGCCTCTTCGGATATCCTGATCATTGCTTTTATAAAATCATCTATAGATTCCTTTGGTTCAGTCTCTGTCGGCTCAATCATAATGGCACCGCTAACAACCAACGGGAAGTATATCGTTGGTGGATGAAATCCAAAATCGATTAATCTCTTTGCTATATCCAGTGTTGTAACATCCATTTCATGCTGGTATTTATCGGTGAATACACACTCATGCATACATACCTTATCGTAAGGTAGATAGTAGTAGTCCTTTAGTTTTTTTCTTATATAGTTTGCATTTACAACTGCAACTTCGGCTGTTCTTCTCAGTCCCTCCGGGCCAAGGGAAAGTATATAGCTGTATGCCTTGACCAGCACCAAATAATTGCCGTAAAAGTTTCTAACCTTACCTATGGTTTTTGGAAGATCATAGTTGAAAACATATCTATTTTCCTTTTTTTCCACTACAGGAACCGGGAGGTACTGCTCCAGTGTTTTTCTAACAGCAACAGGGCCAGAGCCAGGCCCTCCTCCGCCATGGGGGGTTGAAAAGGTTTTATGAAGGTTTATATGTACAACATCAACGCCCAGATCACCGAGCTTTACAATACCCAGAATAGCGTTAAGATTTGCCCCATCACAGTAGACAAGTCCGCCATTTTCGTGTATCAAATTGGATATTTCTACTATGTTTTCCTCAAATAGCCCGAGTGTGTTCGGATTTGTGAACATTATAGCAGCAACTTCATCATCTATGAGGGATTTAACACTCTCCACATCCATTATTCCCTGCTCATTTGATTTAACCGTTACAGGAGTCATACCGCACATTGCCACCGACGCAGGATTTGTACCGTGAGCCGTATCAGGTACAAGAACTTTATGTTTATTCAACCCCTTATCCTTCATATACGCCTTGATCATCAGCATACCTGTAAGCTCGCCGTGAGCCCCTGCAGCCGGTTGAAATGTAACTCTGTCCAGTCCTGTAATTTCTGAAAGAAACTGTTCAAGTTCGTAC
>JALXDB010000261.1 GCA_026990615.1 Spirochaetota bacterium | reverse complement strand
CAAGATAGCATTATGGCCAGTTGTAATAGCATTTATAGGAACTATATTTTTAGTATGGGGTAGAGGAAGTGCTGGACCATTAAGAGAGGATTTAGCAGCGAGAGTAAATGGCTGGGAGATTTCAAACATGGAATTTTACAATATGGTGGAGAGGTTGAACAGATTTTATCAGAACATTTACAAGGACAATTTCAACAAAGAGGTAACAACTGATGAGATACACAAGCAGGCATTAACCAAATTAATAGATGAGGTATTATTATTGCAAGAAGCACAAAGATTGGGACTATTTGTCACAGATCAGGAAGTTAAAGAAGCTATATTTTCTGACCCAAATTTTCAAAATAGAAAAACTAAACAGTTTGATCTTCAGATATATAGAATGGTCTTGCAGATGAACAGGTTGACACCTGCAAAATATGAACAGATTATAAAGAGGGATTTATTAATTCAGAAAGTCAAAGATATAATTCAACAGACAGCAAAAGTTTCTGATTATGAAATTAGACAGGAATATATAAAGAGATATAGTAAGTTAAAGTGTAAATACATCCTTGTTAAACCTTCTGATATTACTGAGGAGATAAAAATTGATGATAAAGAAGCAAGGAAATATTATGAGGATAATAAAGAAGATTTCCGAATACCAGAACAATATGTTTTTAAATATATAAAAGTTTCGCCTGCTGATTTTGAAAAAGAGGTAGTAGTTTCGGATGATGAGATTAAAGATTACTATGAAAGAAATCAGGATGATTATATAGAAGAGGAGCAAGTTCATGCAAGGCATATATTAATAAAGGTACCACCAAAAGCAACTGAAGAGGATTGGGAGAAAGCGAAGAAGAAAGCTGAGGAGATAAAAGCCAGGCTTGATAAGGGCGAGGATTTTGCCAAATTGGCAAAGGAGTTTTCTGATGACAAAGGGAGTGCCCAAAATGGAGGTGATTTAGGATTTTTCCCGAGAGGTAGAATGGTAAAACCTTTTGAAGATGTAGCTTTTTCTTTAGATGTGAATAAGATAAGTGAACCTGTTAAAACGGTTTATGGTTATCATATAATTCAAGTTTTAGAGAAAAAACCTCAGAGAACCAAGACTTTAGAGGAAGTTAAGGATGAGATAAAGAATATATTAATTAAAAAGAAAGCTGATAAAATGGCAGAACAAACTGCTGATCAGTTATATGAAACGGTCAGCAAAACTTCCAATAGTGTTTCTCGAGCAACTGTTTACAACTCTTTAAACCTATTTTCTCAAAAAAAGTTAGTAAGAGAGGTTCAAAACTTTGAAGTAGGCGAGCTAGTCATAGCACCCATAGGCCTCGTTGACGCTCTTCAGCTAAAGACGTTTCTGGAGGGCGTCTTTGAGGGGATAGAGTCCAGGTACCAGGTTCAGAGAAAAAGCTATGGAAGGAAAACCCACAAGGTTCCTGTATACTTGCAGGACTTGTACCAGCTTGTTAGGGATAGAAGCAACGAAGCAATCATAGTGTTTGAGCCCGAAGGCGAGCACGTATCCAAGAAGGCAGAGGAGATACTAAAGCTAGTTAAGCATTATCCGAGAATAAACATGCTGTTTGGCTCGAGAGAAGGCATACCAGAGGGCGTCTACCGATTCGCTGACCTAGTGCTAGAT
>JALXDB010000260.1 GCA_026990615.1 Spirochaetota bacterium | reverse complement strand
ATTACTACCCATTTATGGCAAAATGTTATTATTATAGTTTTTATCTATAATATCGCATTAATAATGCTTATGGTATTTTTGCACCATTCTCCCTTTTTACTCGAGACAAAGATAACGAGAAAAAAATTTATTGTCAACTAAAAGATAAGTTATTAATGTTAAGCATTTAAAGAGGTACCGGCCTCAATGTAGTCAAAAATTTCTGCTATTATTTCGTTTGACACTAAAAAGCCTCTATCAGTTAATCTCAATCTATTGTTTTCCTTCACGGCATATCCATGCTCAATCAGAAATTTCACGTAGTTTTTAAACTCTTCCCTATCCTTTAAAACATGTCCTGCTAATATATCGTAGTCTACACCAAATTTTCTCCTTAAAGAGAGCATAATCTTCTCCCTAACCTGTATTGCCTCTGTCAGCATCTCCTCCAAGGATACAGGGCGTCTTCCATGCCTCACCGTATCTATATAATCTATGAGGCTACGAATGTTTTCCCATCTTTTAGAACCCAACTTTGAAACAGCACCTGCTCCCACCCCTATATAATCTCCATAGTCCCAGTATCTACAGTTGTGCATCGATCTAAAGCCGTTAATGGCAAAGTTAGAAATTTCATAGTGCTCATAGTTAGCATTTTCAAGCTTTTCACAGGCAAAAAGGTACATATCTCTTATTTCTTCATCACAAGGAGGTATAAATTTCCTATTTTTTATCGATTTATAGAGAGGTGTCCCGGGTGAAATATGAAGAAGATAAACCGATACATGGGGAGGCCTCAACATCAAAATATATTCAAGATCTTTTTCAAGCTCACCTTTACTCTGAATACCTATTATTAAATCAATGCTGTAGTTTTTTACACCAGAACGGCTGTTTATCAGTTCCAGTGCTCTGTTTATATCCCTCACCCTTGTAATTCTGTTTACAGATTTCAGGGCTCTGTCAGAAAAACTCTGCACCCCTATTGATATCCGGTTAACACCTGCATCAATCATAACGTTCAGCTTATCTCTAACTAACGACTCGGGATTAACCTCAACTGTGAACTCCTTCAGATTTTCACCAACAATCAGGGATGATAGATGATTAAAGAGTTTTCTTAAAAGTTTTACCGGTAAAAAAGATGGTGTTCCTCCTCCTATATAAATTGTTACAGGCCCGTCTATAAGATTCCTGTACATATCTATCTCTTTAATAAGGGAATCTATATACAAACTCTGAACATCAACGCCCATACCAGAAAAAGACAAAAAGTCGCAGTAGTCACAGCGCTCTTTGCAAAAAGGTATATGTATATAAAGAGATATATCTTTTTCACTCATAATCATCACACCTGGGAAAATCAGATAAAAATGTTATGGCAATATTCAACATTATTGACACTGTATTGTATTATGTATTAATATAATCATGCTATGAGTGATAAGCTAAAAGGAATAAAGGAATTAACAAAAAACAAAAAGGCTTTTCGCGATTTTCAAATTATAGAGAGAATAGAAGCCGGTATTGAGCTTCTCGGCACCGAAGTAAAATCAGCAAAAGCGGGAAATATAAACCTGAAAGATGGGTACGCATATATTAAAAACGGCGAAGTTTTCTTAAAAAATGTGCATATAAGCCAGTATCCCTATGGACACCAGATG
>JALXDB010000259.1 GCA_026990615.1 Spirochaetota bacterium | reverse complement strand
AGCCAGGATACACTATAGCTTTTAATGGATTTCCCTCTCTATTTTTTACACGGGCTATGGCGTCTGGTAATTCTTCGAGTTTGAATTTATGGGTGATTAAAGCATCGACGTTTATCAACCCTGTTGAAATGGCGTTTATTGCCTTGGGCCATGTGAAAGGTGCAAGCCATGAAAACTTTATGCGCTTATCCCATAGAATTGATTGAAGGGCAGGCACTGGAATAATATCCTTATCGCCTGGAAGACCGAAGAAAACAATTATAGACCGTCTCCCAGAAATTTCAAAGGGTAGCCCCATAACTTTTGGATTGCCTGTAGCAACGAGAACCCTGTCAGCCATCTTTCCGTCGGTTAGTTTTGAAATTTCTTCTACCACATTATCTGTATAATATGGTGAATTTCTATCTGCTGTATTAAATACATAATCTGCACCATTATTTTTTGCCACATCTAAACGGTAGTCTCTGGTCCCAATTACAACAACAGTGCCCGCTCCGTTTGACTTTATCAACTGGGCTTCAGCAAGGCCTATTGGGCCCGGCCCTATTACAACACAAAAATCCCCGAGTGTTACTTCAAGATTTTGAACTGCATACATTGCATCAGCAAGTGGTTCTGAAAAGGCCCCCTGTTCAAAGGTCACATTATCCGGAAGCTTAAAAAGTCCGGTATACTTTGATTTTACATACTCTGCAAATGCCCCGTTCGTGGAAACTCCCAATACAGACTTATTATCGCAGAGATTCACATAACCTTTTTTACAGATTTCACACGAATTGCAGTATTGTACAGGATCTACCGCCACCCTGTCTCCGACCTTAAAAATACCAAGGTTTTTCGGTATATCGCCAAGCTCCACAATCTCTCCGGAGAATTCATGCCCAAGCACCAGCGGTCCTTTACCATCGGGGGTTTCAAGTGAACTAAGGCCATAGTAGTATGCTACATCAGATCCACATATGCCGCATACCTTAACTTTTACCAGCACTTCATCAGGTCCTATCGTAGGAATATCTATCTCTTCAAGCTGCATTTTTTCCGGTTCATAAAAAACCATTGCTTTCATTTTACCCTCCATATATTAGCCTCCTTCTTTTATATTATTTTTTGATATAATTGATTGCCCTGTTATTTGCAATGTTTAAAGTCACGATTCGTTAAGATTTCGTCGTTGCACTTTTTAAGATTTCTCACATCGCTTCGCTCGTTCGAAATGACATAAGGAGTCATCTCTATTTTAATGAACGCTAAACATCAAAACCTGGTCATATGTCATTTCGAGCCCTGTATAGGGCGAGAAATCTTTATTTTTTACATTGCAATTAAAAAAGATTCAGCGCTTCACATAGAACCGGTCAAAGGATAGTTCGCTAAGATTTCTCGTTTCACTCGAAATGACACAAGGCGTCAGATTTATTTCATTCCCAGCTTCTGAAAAAGATTGTCCAGATATTTTTTTGAATCTTCTGTTATTTCCCAGGCATTGGGCCAGAAGCAGAGATCGATGGTCCACCAGTCGGAGTTATACCCCGCATCTACAATAGCAGGAATTACCTCTTCAAAATTAATAACTCCCGTTCCAAACGGTGCGTGAGTGGAAGTTTCTCCATCGTGGAGTGTATTATCAGAATCTATAATATGAACA
>JALXDB010000258.1 GCA_026990615.1 Spirochaetota bacterium | reverse complement strand
GACCGAGAGAATGGCAATGGTTATAAAGAAGTGGCTCAGTCAGGACAAAAAATCTGAAAGGAAGTTGTCCGGACAGGGTAATAGCAGGGTTCAAAAATGAGCTCTAAAAAATCACATCATAACCACGACAAAATTAAGGCAAACATACCGGAAATGTCTAAATCCGGGTATAACCTGATAAAGTTCCACAGGTATAAAGACGCCAAGGAGGTGTTTCAGCAAATACTGGATTTAGACGAAAAAAATATTTATGCAATTGTTGGTCTTGGAGATGCCGAAAGACTTGAGAAAAACTTTGACACTGCAATAGGACATTACAATAGGGCACTTCTGATCGACCCGGATAACAAATTTGCACTGATCGGCCTAGCGGATTGCTATAGAGGCCTGAGAAGATACGATGAAGCAATAGAAATATGGGAAAAATACCTTTCGTACAGCGAAAACGAATTTGATGTGGCAATCCTTTCCAGGCTGGGCGATACTTACAGAAAGAAAAAGAAATATGAAAAAGCCCTTTTCTACTACAATAAAGCTCTTACCGTAGACGATAAAAACCCCTATGTTCTATCCGGCCTTGGTTTAACATACTTTGATATGGAAAAATACGATCGTTCAGTTGAATACTGGGAGAAACTAAGAGAAATAAATCCTGAAGATATAAAGGTTCTAACAAATCTTGGCAACTGCTACAGAAAGCAGAAGCGGTACAACGATGCAATAGTTATATTTTATAGGGCTTTAAAACTGGATGAAAATAATTTCTATGCACTCTACGGCGTAGCAGACTGCTACAGGGGATTAAAAGACTATAGGAAAGCGGCAGAGTACTGGAAGAAAATCCTTGAAATAGATCCCGATAATAAAAAGATACTTACCCGCCTTGGGGATAGCTACAGAAATCTGCAAGAGTTCGAAACGGCAAAAAGCTACTACAAAAAGGCTATTGAAAAAGATTTTGATTATTATGCCTTTATTGGACTTGCTATGGTAGAAATGCATGAGAAAAACTTTAAGGCTGCCATCGAAAATCTAAATCAACTCAAACATATGTCAGGTATAAACTACAAAATAGCCAAACTTGAATCAGAGTGTTATATAGGAATAAATGACTACCAGAATGCGCTGAAGGTACTCAACGAAGCCGCCACCAAAGGTATAATAAACGAAGAATTAAAAACCCTGGCCAAAAATATAAAGCAAAAATTGCACCATCGCAGCTATTGACACCTTCAATTCGATGTTTCAATTTTTTATGAAAGTATCCATACGGATTTTTATACAGCTTTTTTTTTGACAACGCCTTCATCTACCGATATTATCACCTAAATTATTGTAGAGTTTTGGTTTCTAGGAACTTCTTTTTTCATCGACCCTCATCCGGTCCTCCTCCTGGTTTTTAGATTTGATATTTATTTTTCGGCCAGTTGGAGGACCCTTTTTTATTTAAAAGTGCAAAAAATATTATACATTATCGATTTTTATACAGCGGGTTATTTAATTATTTATCATATTTTTAAATAAAAGCCGCTTTATTTAGCTTTATTTAATGGTAGGCTGATTATCACGATTGCTGGATATAAAAATAGAAAAATGGTAATTTTGAATCAATTCACATAATATATTTGAGCTACAATGTACGATTATTTAAAGTCTTTATCAT
>JALXDB010000257.1 GCA_026990615.1 Spirochaetota bacterium | reverse complement strand
AAGTATGGATATTCGTCGGAAGATATCCATGATTGCATTGATGTTGTGGATATATCGAGGATAGCAGAAAACAGAATTTATCAAGATTTTATCGAAATATTAGAATCAAAAAGTGAACTACCGGTAGATGACAGAAAAAATATTAGAGACCTGCTGATAAAAGCATTTGTCATGGAACAGAAAAGATGAGGTTGAAAGAGTTTAAGATAGACAGATATGGGCCTTTATCGTACAGTGAGGCATTTAAACTTGGTAGTTTTAACTTATTTTTTGGCCTAAATGAAGCGGGAAAAAGCCTTACAATAGATGCCCTTGTGAAGCTGATTACCGGTGGCAGAAGCAGAGTTTTTGAGAAGATTAACAGGGTCGAAGAGATGCCAAGCGGTTACGTTTTGATTAACTCGGGGGATAATAATATAAAACTAACCGCAGGGACATCGAATAAAAGGAGAAAAGAGGTATTTGGAGAAAAGTTTTCCGAAAGTATATTTCGAAACATCTTTATTGTAAGATCAAGTGATCTGACTTTCAACAGTAGCCGTGATTTCTTCATGGAGATAGCCAAGAGAAAGACCGGAATTGATACTGAATTAATATCGAGACTGAGGGAAAATATTCTTGATATAACGAACTTAACCGCAACAAATCTCGAGTTTAAAAATACAGAACAGAACAGACTGAAGGATAGAGTAAAAAAGGCAGCAGAATTAATTTTGGAACTGGAAATTATGATAAATGAAATGAGGAAAATTGATTTTGATAGACTCCTCATTAAAAAGGTGGACATTGAAAGGAATATCGCTGAAATAGATAATGAAATAGAAATACTCGAAAAAGTAGAAAAGCATGAAAGGTATAAAAAGGGTTTAGAAGCCGTTGAAAAGCTTGAGAGAGCAGTAGAAGAGTTGAAAAAATACTCGGAATTTGATGAGAGCATCAGACAGAAGTGGAATGATATTCTTTTGAAGTCCGAAGGAATCTCGCAAACAATCGATCAATACAACGAGAAATTGAGATCACTTGAGAGGGAAATCGACGATCTTGATAACAAACTAAAAGAAGAAAGGTTAAGATTTAATGAGTATACAAGAAAAATCGAAGATATAAACCGTTTAAGACCAGATATAGAGTATTTTAAAGATAAAGATATAGTAGGCGACATAAAGAATAGCAGTTTATACAGGAAGATATTCCGCCCCGTCATCATAGGTTCTATTTTTATGTTCTTTGTGTTTATTTTCGTTTCTATTCTTAAATCTTCCCAGGCTGCACTTATTCTGGCATTTATATCAGGATTTACCCCCGTTATTTATCTGGGCTTATTTAAATTGAGGCAAAAGAAGCTGGGGGAAAAGTGGAAAGATCTTCTAACAAGGATGCCCTATATCGGCTACAGAGGCAACGATTATATAGAACTGGTGGAAAGTATTAAGAAATTTGAAGACGATTACCGTTTTTACAGGGAAAAGTATAATTTAATGGAAAATAAGAGCACAGTACTAAAAGAACGGCGTGAAGAACTTGTCAATGATATTCAAAGGAAAAAGTCTGAACTCGAGTTATTAAAAATGGAGAATGACGATTTCTTAAACAGGTTTAAGGTCAAGGATTATGAAGAATACTGTAAAAAGTTGGATAAAAAAGAAGAATTGGAAAACATTATAGAT
>JALXDB010000256.1 GCA_026990615.1 Spirochaetota bacterium | reverse complement strand
GTTCCAGCAGGCTCCCTTTCAAGCTATCCAATGGCCAGAGAAATTGCCGGCCTTCTCAAACAATGGATTCAGGAAGGCAAGTTTCTCCTTACAGAAAAGGTACAATCAATACCCGGCGCTGATTCCGGGCAGGGATTTAAATCTCTAAAAATTAGGCTCGAAAGGAAAGACTGAAAATGACTCCCATCTACAAGAGAAACATACTTTTGAAATATCCCAAAAACCTCACAGACAAACCGATTATTTCTACCCTTATAAAGAAGTTCGACCTGATAATCAACATTTCAAGGGCAAGAATCGATGAGGACGAAGAGGGAACAATGGTAATAGAAATTTCGGGTAAAAAGTCAAACGTAGAAAATAGCCTGAAATACCTGGAAGAGATCGGAGTTTCATACACACCGATATCAAAAGTTGTTTCTTGGGATAAAGATAGATGCACACACTGCAGCGCATGCACTGTTGTATGTCCCACCTTGGCTCTCCACATCCCCGATAGGGAAACGATGCTTGTGGAGTTTAATGAAAAAAAGTGTATTGCATGCGGTCTGTGCGTACCCGCCTGTCCCTACGGTGCAATGAGCATAACTGAGTAATACCGTAAATGAAACGCCGGGCGTATACCATTATTATATCATATTTCTTCTTTTTGAAACTCCAGAGCCATCTCAAGTTCTTCCTCTGTAATCACACCCATGCTTATAAGAATTTCTCCCAGTTTTTGCCCGGTTGATTTCTGGATTTCAAGGGCATCGTTAATATCGTCTATATTGACCAGGCTAGCCTCCATCAGTATCTGCCCGAGTAATTTTGGCACATACCCCTCCCCTAATTTAATAAAAAAAGAAAAAGGCCTGATAACACCAGGCCGAATACTTGAAAACATCTTCAAGCTTATAAACAATTATAGTTAATCAGAGGCACACATTTTCAATATTTTTGATATTCAGCATCTTCATAATCTTGTTCTTAGCCTCCAAATAGCTTATAAAAGCAATAATTTCATCGGGAGTCTTACACCTTAGGAGCCATTCAAAATGCTCCATTCTTGAGAAACTCTTAGAAAGAGAATCAACCATTTTTGTGTATATTTCTCCAAGATACTCTGGAGCTAGGAATGCAAATACTATATGTACAGGTTTATCATCAAGCTCTTTTATAACAATTCCTTCGGGTTTGAGCCCAAGCATGGGGACAATATCATCAACAAAGCTGCCAAAAGCATTGAAGAAGGCTATGTTCTTTCCAATCGGCGTTGTCACAAGCTCTCCACTCTCAAGGAGTTTCTCACGGGCGCTTTTTATATCTGTAATCCTCTCTTTTGCAGCGGATAAAAGTTCATCAATTATCTCCTCTTTATTCTTCCCCTTAAGCCTCGGTACAACCAGGTCTCTATGGAACATGAGCGATGCTGTATACGGCAGAGGTTTTAAAAAGTCCCATTCCTTTACACTGTCTATCTTTATTCCCCTCTTCTCCCTGTACTCGGGAATTGTAATCATCGGAGGTCGCTCTATCCCCCATACCTTCATCTTTTCTATTGAATACTCGTTCTTAACTCCGGTCAAAACCTGCAGGGAATCAGAAATATCCTGAAATATCTCTATCCTGCCCATATCATCAGCTCTCTGAAGCAGTATCTTTAATATTCTGTACGCCATGGACCTGAGGGCCTCTATACTCTGATTTCTATGTATTCTAACATCAAGGTCACACTGACCTATTACATCAAGCCCGTATATACGAAGTATATCTATCAAATGCCCCGTTTCTACACCGTAACCTGTGAAAAACGGTAGCCTCTCAAGAAGCTCTCTTCTACCGGCATATTCACCAGAGAGCGGCTGAGCTATACCTGTGAGTTCCGGGAAAAGAAGATTAAAGAACGGCCTTACGACCAGCTCTGTAACTCTACCACCGCCCGTATAGTGAAGTTCACCCTTTATCTTTATTGGTCTCTTGTAGAAGGCCTTTATATACTTGAGATGGTCAAACTCAAGCAGAGGCCCGATCAACCCCTGCGCGAATTTAGGATGAATATTAATTATATCAGCGTCTATCCAGCATATTATATCGCCCTTTAATACATATAAACTCTTCCATAGATTTTCGCCTTTTCCACGGTACGACCTGTACTGCGGAAGTATATCCGATGCATAGTAAAAATCCGCTCCGGCCTCCTCGGCTTCCCTTTTTGTGTTATCCGTTGAACCCGAATCAACAACAGCAATTTCATCCAGAAGGGGATACTTGTTCATCAAGTATCTCCTCATTACGCGAACTTCTTTTCCGATTGTTTTCTCCTCATTCAAAGTGGGAAAACACAGACTTATAGTTACCTTCTTTTCCTCTTTCATCCTGAGAAGCTTCTTAACATCCTTGTACCTCGAATGATGGAAGGTGTTCTTTTCAATCCACCTCTTTATATATGAGGGCTGCTCCGATGTGGTCTGTAGCAACTCTTCTTCTTTCCTGTTTTTTACTCCGTAAAGCTGAGCCATATACTCCTCCTGCACCTATATTTAGGATAAACTAAATTAAGATTTTTCGCAAGTTAAATGAGCAAAAGATATACCACAACCACCCAGGTTAACAATAAACACCATTTTTATTTGTAATTGCCTTTAAAGATATATTATGCTTTAAAGTGAGATGCAAAAAAACAAACGGGTATTCCGTGGTGGAGGACAATGCAATGAACAAGATAATGAATTATGAAGATAAAATAAAAGAAAAACTTCTATTTCTATATGGATCAAAAAATGGGGAAGAAGTTTTCAATAGATTAATGAAACTTCTCGATTCATACAGAAAAAAAATACCAGAATCCCAGTTTCAATTTTCAGAAAAAGATTCAGTTTTGATCACCTACGGTGACAGCTTCAGGGAAGAAAACAGACCCCCTCTGGAAACCCTGGGAAAGTTTTTAAACTCCTACCTGAACAACATCATCTCAATAGTACATATACTTCCATTTTTTCCGTACTCCTCTGACGACGGTTTTTCAGTTATTGACTATAAGAAGGTAAACCCGGAACTGGGTGATTGGGAAGATATCCACAGGATAAATAAAAACTTCAAACTGATGTTCGATGCAGTCATCAACCATATATCTTCAAAAAGCAGGGAATTTCAGGGTTTCTTAAAGGGAGAAGAAAAATACAGGAATTTTTTCATAGAAGTTGATGATAAAATGGATACATCAAAGGTATTCAGACCAAGGGCTCTACCTCTGGTAACGGAATTTAAAACCCCAAGCGGCATTAAAAGAGTCTGGACTACTTTTAGCGCCGATCAGATAGATCTAAACTACAAAAACCCGGATGTGCTTCTCTACATAATCGATGTACTACTATTCTACGTCGAGATGGGAGCTTCAATAATCAGGCTGGATGCTATAGCCTATCTGTGGAAAGAATCAGGGACGACCTGTATTCATCTTCCCCAGACTCACGAAGTAGTAAAACTTTTCAGGGCAATATTTGATATGGTTGCACCCCATGTCAAAATAATTACCGAAACAAACGTACCTCACAGGGAAAACATATCATATTTTGGCAACGGCAACGACGAAGCTCATATGGTGTACAACTTTGCCCTGCCACCTCTAACCGCCCACACCATACTAACTGGAAATGCAAAAGCCCTCACGGAGTGGGCCAGAACACTTCAAACCCCTTCGAAGGAAACCTATTTCTACAATTTTACTGCCTCTCACGACGGTGTAGGGGTGCTTCCTGCAACAGGATTGATCAGCGAAAATGATATAAATAATCTTATAGAAACAACACTTGCCCACGGAGGGAAGGTGAGCTATAAAAACAACCCCGACGGAAGTAAAAGCCCCTATGAGCTTAACATTGTGTACTTCGATCTTTTAAACGACCCAAACAGCAAAGAACCTATCGAAATTCAGGTGGATCGCTTTGTGGCATCCCAGACAATAAGCATGGTCTTGAAGGGCATTCCTGCACTCTACTATCATTCGGTTGTGGGCTCAAGAAACTACTATGAGGGAGTAAAAAAGACAGGTATGCCCAGATCAATCAACAGGGAAAAGCTTAACTACAGAGAGTTAACAGAACAGCTTGACGATGAAAAGACCCTGAGAGGAATGGTCTATAAAAAAATCACGAAACTGCTTAGAATAAGAAGGGGATTGAGAGCTTTTGATCCCAATGGAGAGCAAATCATCCACGATATAGATGAAAGAGTATTTACCGTAGAAAGAATATCTCCCGACGGAAAGGAAAAAATACTCGCAATACTAAATGTTTCTGACAGCCCCATTACTATCCCTGTTCAGAAAGATTACAAAAGGGATATCATATCAGATCGAATATTTATAAATCAGATTACACTCAATCGATACGAGAGTCTATGGCTTCAACAATACCCTCAAAGTTGATAAATATACTTCTTAACTTTCTCCTGACAACTTCATAGGAGAAAAACCTCTTGGCGAGCTGGAAATTCTTCTCAGCTCTGGGTTTATATGAGTCAGGATTTTTAAGTATGGATTTAATCTCCTCAATAACCCTGTCTGTAACATACCCTTCCATTTCTATAACATCAAAGCCGAGCGGTTTAATATCCATTACGTATATAGAATACCTGTTAACAAGAATAGGCTTTTTAAAATATATGGCCTCAATAAAGGCATTCCCGAATCCCTCGTATGTCGAAGGATATGTGATAAGGTCGGCATGCGGATACACATCCCAGAGGGTATATATCTTTCTTCCGTCGGGAGTTCTACCCCTCTTGTCGCCTATTATTTCAGGTTTAATTATAAGAGGTACTCCTAGATATTCTGCATAACTTCTAATTCTCTTCTCGTAAGCATCGCCTTCATCGGTGGTAGAATGGGTTATTACAAGTTTTGCTTTTGGATTCTTCAAACGGCTTACAACCTCAATCGTGTGCTCAATCCCCTTTCTGGCCACAACCCTGGTTGGCTGCATAATAAATATATCATCCTCGGCCAGCCCGAATGCCTCTCTGACATCGCTGTTGTAGTGGTTAATCCCGGGCGGGTCCTTTTTAAAATCAAGGACATTTGGAACAACAACAGGTGATAGGCCAGTTCTATAGCTCAATTCCCTGTCAGCTTCAGAGTTTATAACAACATGCTGAATTGAAGGTAGCGTTGGCGGGAAAGCCATTCTCAACAGATCCGAAACCGCATTCACATAAAATCTCGGTCTCTCCCAGTAGAAATCATGGTGATGCGCTATAGTCGGGATACCCGTCTCAGCTATAAACTCGGTGAGAGCAAGGCCAAGTGGAATATTCATCGGTATTGCAAGACAGTTCTCTGCAATTATCAGGTCAATATTGAACTTCTTTACGAACCTGTAGAGTGCGGACTTTAATCTTCTTCTAACGGAGTGAATTTCACCCGTCAACTCCGATGTCCTCTTGTAAACCTTAAAACATCTGTTCTGGATATCGACAATGGTAGGATGCTCAAAATGTGCCTCCGGTACCACCATTGTTTTTTCAGGGTCCCTGTCACTCAAACCACAGAAATAAAAATCCTCATACCCCATGCGTTTTAGTATTTTAGCCCACTTCTCCGTCTCAAGGGAAACCCCGTCTGTTCCTTTAAACCTCGTTGAAACAAATCCAATGTTTCTGATTTTAATTCCAGCAGTACTTTCACCCTTGCATTCAGTTGCCATTTTTATTCCTCAATATTTATAGTTATTTTATTTATCGACCTCATAATTTTATTGTTAAAAATTAATTTACCGGTGGTGTAAAATCCACTCTTTCCAATAATTCTCTTAGACTGGTAATTACAATATCCGGCCTTACCTCCCTGCACCTTTTATCATTTTCTCTCAATCTCAGAGACCTCTTATCCCCGGCGAACAGAGCCGTTTTGAATCCAGTTTTAACTGCCGGCAAAATATCGTTAAGCATATCGTTGCCCACATAAACAGCTTCTCCCTCGGCTACACCGAGTTGGCTTAATC
>JALXDB010000255.1 GCA_026990615.1 Spirochaetota bacterium | reverse complement strand
AGTACGGGTTAACTCTTGGAATGAAAGAGTACATAGAAGAAAAACTGGCAAAAGAGATGGAGACCAAGAAATGAGACATCTAAAAAAGGGTAGGAAATTAAACAGAGATAAAGAACACCGCAAAGCATTAATATCTAACCTTATGACATCTCTGTTCAGATATGAGCGGATTAAAACCACTGTTCCAAAGGCAAAAGAGTTAAGAAGATTTGCTGAGAAGATGATTACAAGGGCTAAAGAGAATAATCTACATAATAAAAGAATAGTTATGAAAAGAATTAAGGACAGGGATGTAGTCGCGAAACTGTTCGATGAGATTGCTCCAAGATATAAAAACGTAAACGGTGGTTATACAAGGATAATAAAAGCCGATAAGAGACTGGGTGATGGAGCAGAGATGGCGTATATAGAACTGGTAGAGGTTAAAAAAGAGGGATAAGCTAAATAAAAATATGAAAATATGGTTAAACTATTTAAAGCTTGACAGCGATACAGTTGATATTTAAAATATTGAGCCGCCTCCTGCCCCATCCTGAACGTGAAAAATTATCTAAAGTAATAGAAATAGATCAATTTGAAGATTAACCTCACATCACACCTCTTCAACGTTGTAATTTTTATAGTAGCTACGTTTATTGCTAAAACATTTCTGGTAGTTATAGTTCAGGCTGTTGTACTGGCTCTTCTCATGCTAAAAGTGAAAGAGTCTTTACAAATTACCAGAAAGATTTTTGCTATTGTCCCGCTTGTCCTTTTTATTATCATTACAAACTTTATGAGGGGAAGTGGTGAAATTATCTTTAAAATTGGACCCTTCTTTTTTATTAAGCAGGGACTATACAGGGGCATTTACTTCTCTCTATTTTTGATCGAGCTTTTTTTATTTAGCAATGTATTAACTGCAAAGTACGGTGAGATGGGACTTGTTTTATCGGTTAAAAGTTTAACCAGATTTAATGGAATCAACAACTTTTTTGTTATGGTATTTTACGTTATTCAGATATTTAAGGTTAGCTACAAAAATCTAAATACATTTTTTAATTTTAAAAGTAGCCGGCCAGTTGATAGAACTCATTTCAAAGAGAGGATAATAAGATACTTTTATGAATCCCACGATGAGTTAAGGAGATACTATAACCGGTTAAGCATTTGCAACAATGAAGAATCGAAGGCATCATTCTCTATACAGGATATGTTTTATATATTATTTATAGTGACTTTATACGCTGGAGTGTTCTTTTATTCCCAGAAATTATCAGTAGCCCTGTAAACAACCCTGTTATTTCTGTCAGTTGCTACGATTAGACCTCTAATTTTTTGGTTTAGAAGAAAGTTAAATCCATTTTCCAGACCCATTACGAAGACAGCTGTTGCTATTGCGTCAGAGAATTCAGTATCTTTATTTATGATTGTAACACTGTGCATATACCGAGGAGGATAGCCTGTGATTGGGTTAAGTATGTGGCAGTACCTGATGCCATTCTTAATGAAGAATCTTTCATAATCTCCAGATGTAACTACGGAGCAGTTTGTTAAATTCAGTACACCAAGATATCTGTTCTGGTTGAAAGGGTCCTGAATTGCGATTTTCCAGAGTTTATTATCCTTAGTTTTGCCTTTTACATAAATATCTCCTCCCGCATTTACAAGGAAATTCTTAAAACCCCTGC
>JALXDB010000254.1 GCA_026990615.1 Spirochaetota bacterium | reverse complement strand
AACTAAACCCTACCGGATTTCATTTTGAATCCTTTAGGGTGAGAAATCTTTGAGTTTTAGCCTTAATATTACATTATGTCCCTGTTTTAAAACGTTCTTTTTAAAATTTCTCACTCCGTTCGAAATGACATAGAGAGGTAGCTGTTAGGATAGTGCCAGTAATTTAAGATTTCTCACTCCACTTCGTTCCGTTTGAAATGACACGGGACCGCGAATATTTTTCACACTTTTAATTTTAACAGCCTTAAAATGGATCATTCTTGACCAGATCAAATCTACCGTTAAAATATCTGTACTATCCGGATAAATACATTGTTTATATCTTGAATATGTATTACTGTATAGGTTAAGGTTTTAGTTAAACTGGCCTGACAAATAGAGAAACTTTTTAAAAGATTATGACCTCGGGTCCCGTTTTTTAATAGTTCCTTCTAATAACAGTTTACCAGCCTTTTTAAACATTTTGCAGGTTAGCTAATTACAATCTAATACTTAAAAATTAGTCCTATCGAAATCGTGCTGCATCTGAATGAGTTATAGACTAAAAGGCTTTTACATGAATCCCAGTTTCATACGGCTAATGGAAAGGAAGATTTTAAATGAAGATACTATTAATATCACCTGTTAAGAATCCTATGCTTAAAAGACCAAAGGGAATAATGATGCCCCAATTGGCATTAAAAATTCTCGAAGGGCTTACCCCTGAAAAGCATGAAGTAACAACGGTCGAAGAGGAGTTTGAACAGATAGACCTCGAGACAGATTGCGATTTGGTGGGTATAAGCTGTATGACTTCGAATGCCCCGCGTGCCTACTACTTTGCTGATGAGTTTAGGAAAAGGGGTAAAACAGTGGTTATGGGAGGGGTACATCCAACTGTAATGCCTGAAGAGGCCTTAAGACATGCGGATTCGGTTGTAATGGGCGAGGCAGAAGATGTATGGGAGGACCTGCTTGATGATTTTGACTCGGGGAAAATAAAAAAAACTTATCATAAACCCGAGCCTTCTCTTGACAGGTATATTCCTGTAAAACATGAAAAGAAAAGTCAGGGGAGACTTTTTAATATTGCTCCAGTTATGACAACAAGGGGCTGCCCCTACAACTGCGAGTTCTGCAGTGTTCATATAATAAATGGAAGGAAGATAAGACACGTGCCCGTAGAAAATGTTGTCAGATATATTGAAGAGTCAGGGCATAAAAAGTTTATGTTCCTGGATGATAACATCATTGGAGATCCAAAATACGCAAAGGAATTGTTTAAAGCTATTAAACATCTTGGAATAAAATGGGTTGGTCAGGCCTCGATTTCTTTTGTGAAAGAAACTGAAATGATGAAGCTGGCGGTGGAAAGTGGGTGTTCTGGCCTGTTTTTTGGTCTCGAAACAGTGTCAAAATCCCAGATAAAAAAGTTGAGGAAATCAATAAAAAGTATAGAAGGAATAGAAGAGGCTATTAAAAAGGTTAGAGGAATGGGCATTCATTTCCATGCCTCTATGGTTTTTGGATTTGATAATGATACAATGGATATTTTCCCCGAAACTGTTGAGTTTCTAAACAGAAATAAAGTGAGCACCGCTTCCTTTAATGTGTTAACGCCCTATCCCGGAACAATTACGTATAAAGTCCTTAAAGAGGAGGGTAGAATAATTATAGATGATTGGAGTTTGT
>JALXDB010000253.1 GCA_026990615.1 Spirochaetota bacterium | reverse complement strand
GACTTATTATGATAATTTGTCTGAAATATTTCCCAATATTTTGAAGTTACTATTACACAACTTTGAAACAAGGTTTAATTTTATAAAATGTAGAAGTTTTTATAATGCTATAATAAAAAAATGGCTCAATCTTTATTTTATGTCATCTTAATTCCGGGTGCCTATTCCATTTCTTTCAGTGCTTCTTTTGAGGCCTCCGAGCCTTTATATTTTCTCATTACTTCTCTAAGGTATTTTCGTGCATTATCTTTTTGTCCGAGCTCTTTATACGACTTTCCTATCATAAGAAGTGCAAAGGATGATGTATCACTGTTTTTGAATTTATCAGTGTATTTTCTGAAGCCTCTGATGGCCTCTTTGTAATTTTCCTGAAAGTATTCAGAAAAGGCATATTTTAACAGAGCTTCTTCATAGTACGGAGCATCTTCTGCATTTCTTATACTGTCGGCAAGGTACTTTGAAGCTTTATCGTACTGAAGTCCTTCAAAATAACATGAGCCCAGGTAGAACGATGCTTCAGCCCTTTTTTGAGTAAAGGATTTATCTTTTAAAAGCTCCTCAAGTATCTGTATGGCGTCCGCATATTTTTTATCACCGTAAAGGGCAATTGCATCCTCAAGTTTTGTGTTTCCTCCTTCCAGCTCTCCCTCGTCGCTTATCCAATTTACATCCTCTTCCTTGCCTTCAGCCTTTGCACCTCTTACACCTAACAAAGCGGTATTACCGGCTTCTCTCCTGCTGAACAGGTTTGTAAAGCTTTTAAACCAGCCGATCTTCTTTTTCTTCTGCATATTTGCGACAATGTAATTCAGACTTACAGTTGTATTTTCACCAATTGCTACTGTCTGGCCGTCTATATCTATCTCTATTGTTCCTCCGTTTCCAGTTTTGATTATAGATTTTTCAAGGAGTTTTATGTGTGAACTTGCCGGCAGCCAGTTGTCGTTGCCGTATTTGTCGATTTTGCAGGGGCCGGATGAATAAACAATTGTTATATCTGCGGTGATTATAAAAGCTCCTGCAATAATAAATAAAACTGTTAGAATTAAAATCTTTATTTTATTCATAATCCCACTCCACCATTACTTCGATTTTTGCAGCCTCGACAGCTCTAACCTCTCCGCCTCCGGCTGTCCTACCAAGATAGGCGTACTTTTTTTCGTATCGTTTATTCTTGCTGCACGCCATGTCGTAGTACTTTTTTGCACTTGAGTAATCCCCGGGTTTATAGCTTGTTTTTGCAAGATTTATCATAATTATCGGGCTTATATTATATTTTAGCGCACTTTTGTATTTTTCCAAAGCTTTATCGTAATTTCCAAGTAAATAATAAACATTTCCAAGGTTGTTGATTGCCGCAACATAGCTGTTTTTTAAGGAAACTGCCCAGTTCAGGTTTTTCAGGGCTTTATCATACTGGCCGTATCTCGCATATATTATTCCAAGTCTGTTGTAGAGTTTTGGGTTTTGAGGATCCCGGGAAAGCTGAGTTTTTACCTTTGCAACTTTTTCTTTTAGCTCGCGTCCGACGAGGTATTCTATATCCCGATTGTACAGAGATGCAATCTGTGCGGGCTCCGGAACCTCAGGCTCCCATCCGAAATCTTCAAGAGTTACCGGTACGTACTTTGACCATGCATCCGCTGTTAAGTAGAGCCCGATTTTATCGCCCTT
>JALXDB010000252.1 GCA_026990615.1 Spirochaetota bacterium | reverse complement strand
AATTTTATAAAAACTGTATAAAATAATTTAAACCCTGGCCCATCCGTTATTGATACAGATTCCATGAATGATAAACAGTTTAGATTTAAAGATTTTTGTATGTGCTATAATATTTAGTTATATTTAATACCTAACTTCTTATGTTAAAGATTGCAACGAATAAAATCTTCTACTGATACTGAGATTTTTTATTTAAATCTTTTACCGGGGTGATGTATGGCAGACTCTGAAAAAATATTGAAAGAGCTTGAAAAACTCAGCGATAGAATAGATCCAGATTACAGAGACATATCGATAGTTCTTGCAGCCGGTCACGGCAAGAGGATAAAATCCGAAAAATCAAAGATGTTACATGAAATTTGGGGGAAACCGTCGGTCTGGAGGGTATCGAATTCGGCAAAAGAAGGGCTTGAATCACCGAATCAAATAATAGTTGTGGGCAAAAAGGCGCTCGAGGTGGCAAAGGCTCTGGGTAAAGAGAAAAATAGGGTTTTTGTGTACCAGCCCGAACAGAAAGGGACAGGCGATGCCGTAAAGAAAGCCATAGAGCACGAAGCAATGAAGGAATTTAGTGGCAACGTTTACGTTTTCCCCGGAGATATGGGCCTGCTTTCCGAAAAAACAGTAAAGGACTTTAAAACGAGATTCAACAACTCAAATTGCGATATGATGGTAATGACAGGGAAATATGAAGGGAAGCCGGAAGATAACTACTACGGACGTATTGTTAAGTCGAAGATATATCCCAACGAAGTAATTGAAATCAAAGAGCATAAAGATATACTGGCAATGTCTGATGATGAAATTTACGAAGTTGAGTTCAAAGGTAACAGGGAAAAGTTTACAAAAGATGAACTTCTCTCCATATCGGAATTCAATACAGGTGTTTATGCATTTAAATCGGAATTGCTGAAAAAATATGTGTATCATATCTCCGATAAAAACATACAGGGTGAAGTATACATTACAGATCTTATAAAGATATTCAACGATCACGGCCTAAAAGTTGGGACTTCTCCGGTATCAAACAGCAGTCTGGTCGTAGCATTCAACGTTAAAAGTGTTCTTAAAAAGATGGAAGAAACCTTCAGGGAAATTATATACAATAAACTGAAGGATATAATAACCATCGATGACCCCGAAGATTTTTTTATTGCAGAAGAAACTGTAGATCAGATTATAGAGCTCGATAAAAAATACTCTAGCCTTGATATAGTAATAGGTAAAGGCGCCCATATAGGAGATAAAGTAAAAATTAACAGGGGACTTCATGTCGGTAGAAACTGCTATCTTACAGGAACCATTGTACTTGGCGAAAATGTAAGAATAGATGACGAAGTGGATATGTCAACCTATCAGAACCAGCAGATAGTCATTGGAAACAACGTTCATATTTTTAGAAACAACGTAATCAAAGGGAATATTAAGATTGGCAACGGTGTAAAGATCGAAACGGGCGTGAGAATAACGGGAAGCGACGAAGCACCTGTCAGAATTGGAAACAATGTATTGATAAAGGGTACGTCCTATATATTTGGCTCCATAATTGAAGACGATATACTGATAGAACATTCAATACTTAAAAGGGTGTTTGTGGAACGGGTTATAAAAAAAGACGGTACAATTCAACCCATACGGTATATTATACCCTCTCCCGAGGGGCTTGACTCAATCT
>JALXDB010000251.1 GCA_026990615.1 Spirochaetota bacterium | reverse complement strand
GCATTAAACATAGCCCAGAATGTGGCAATAAGGCAGAAAAAGACCGTTGCAATATTCAGCCTTGAAATGTCAAAAGAAGCCCTTACCCAGAGGATGCTCTGTTCGGAGGCCAAAATAAACAGTCAGAACTTAAGAAGAGGCTTTCTAAAAGATTCTGACTGGGCGCCCCTTACAACAGCGGCAGGTAAGCTGGCAGAGGCCAATATTTTTATCGACGAGACACCGGCAATTTCCGATATGCAGCTTAGGGCGAAAGCCAGAAGGATCAAGTCCAGGCACGGACTTGATCTTATTATAATAGACTATCTCCAATTAATGACATCCACACGCCGGCGAAACGAGGGGAAAACACAGGAAGTTTCAGAAATATCCCATTCGTTGAAGGCTCTCGCAAGGGAGCTTAATATACCTGTAATAGCCCTGTCCCAGCTATCGAGGGCCGTTGAGTCCAGAAGCCGCGTTGATAAGAGGCCTGTTCTCTCCGACCTGAGAGAATCTGGGGCTCTCGAACAGGATGCTGACCTTGTAGCCTTTTTGTACAGGGAGGAACTCTACAAAAAGGACACCGATAAGAAGGGAATTGTGGAGGTCATTATACAGAAGCAGAGAAACGGCCCCATAGGCTCTTTTGAACTGAAGTTCTTTCCTGAATATACTAGATTTGAAAACCTTACAAGAAGGCCCGTTGATATTCCTCCTGAAGGTTTTGACCAGATCGAATAAAAAAACCGGCCTCTATAGCTTGGAAAAGCTTAGAAACGGCCGGTTTTTTTCTTTTAGCCTGGTATTACTGCTTTACCACTTTACCCTCGCGGAATGCTTTCAGGTAGTTGGCGCAGTATGGATCTTTGTTTAAAAGGGCCTCTGTAGCAATGATGAGACTGATCATTATTGGATCAAGCGGGTCTATAAGAGCCCCGTCCAATCCGTATGTCATGGCCATTACCATAAATGCGCGGTTTATCTGTTTTCTGGCGGGCAGCCCATAGGAGATATTACTCAATCCGGCAATAACCTTAACTTCAGGAAATTCCTGCTTGATCTTTTTTACCGTGTCCAACAGAACGAGTCCGTATGTTGTATTAACACTGAGGGGATTTGTGATAGGATCTATTGCTATATCTTCGATTTTTTTCCCTTCCTTTACGAGGTCGTTTATTATGCTTGCTGCAATTTTGAATCTTGTATCTGCATCTTCCGGAATGCCGTTGTCGTCTATGCAGAGGCCAAGAATATAGGAATCGTATTCAAGTGCAAGGGGGAGTACTTTATTCCACCTTTCAGTTTCCTTTGTTATGGAGTTTATCATCGGTTTTCCGTTTTTATGCATTTTTAACCCGAGTTCAAGAGCTTCGGGCCTGGGACTGTCAATGGCAAGTGGTTTGTCTGTTACTTCCTGGATGATGTTTATCGCCCACTCCAGTTTTTTTACCTCATCAAAAACAAAAGCCCCTGCATTTACATCGATAAAGTCAGCTCCGGCCTTGTCCTGTTTGATTGCCAGATTTCGAATATATTCCTCGTCATTTTTTTCCATTGCCTCTTTCACTTTTTTCCTGGTAGAGTTGATCAATTCCCCTACAATAATCATTTTGAATCCTCCTTCGTGTAATTTAATGTAATTTATTTTAATAAATAGTTAATAATTTAGCAATTATTTTTTTGCTGATTAAATAATTATGAT
>JALXDB010000250.1 GCA_026990615.1 Spirochaetota bacterium | reverse complement strand
GAATTAATATAATGTGGTTCTATATCGACTATTATCTTCATTTATCCTGTAAAATATACTTTTATGTGAGCTGTTTCTCTTGTATTCTTCTGGTAATGGCGGATTGAATCTAATATCCATATTATATGTACTAAAAATCCAGTGACCACCAAATTCTCCTTCATTGACATATTGATTTTCCGTATAAAAACTATAATCGGAAGCCCTTCTACCAAGCACAAATGTATATGCGGAATAAACATCTCTGTTTTCTTCACGTATATAAGAACTCAGCGGATGATCCAGTTCAAAGTTAGAGTAAGATCTCACTCTATCTGTCCCATTATAATCGCTTACACGCCCTCTTCTTGAGTAAAAGAAATCATTTATATATTCTTGCCAATCTTCATTTCTTTGGAACATTGCGTTTGGAAGGACATAGCTTAATAATATTTTATCATCGGCAGGAACATAAAATACATCACTCATAGTGAATGAACTCATCATCATTGTAGAAGAGGATGAACCTGTCCCATAAGTACCTGAAAAACTCATCATATTATATGTTGGTCCTGACATTTCCCAGTTAATCGCCCAACCGTCTTCTACTTCATCTTCAGATAAAGGAGATAAAGAAATATTTGTATAATCAACACCAAGATAGAGATTTTTTGAAGGAGGATAATTAAATTTTAAAGTACCCGGAACAAAAGGTTTTTCGTATTTTCTGTCAGTAATTCCTTCTCCTGAGCAATCATCGCTATATTGTCCTTTGCACAAAGAAGTATATCTATCATAGTCTATAATTGTTTGATAAGTATTGTAAATTCCCGATTTCTCATTCCAATAGCTTGTATTCTCATATTTGTCAACAAATTTGTATAATGGATCTATCCTAACTCTATTTCCATCAACTATATAACTTTGTAATTTTAATTCATAGTCTTCAAAACTTTCACCTGCATTTTTTATTTCGATATCAGCTTTGAGTTTTGCTGCATCATCTCTGCTACCGGGTGTACGACCTTCAGTTGCTACTCCTCTAAGTTTATCCGTCATTCTATTGAACTTGCTGGTTCTGAAATAAAAATCATATAGACGTTTTTCAACATTTTCATCAATAAAATCATCCGGGCCTAAAGTATCTACTTTCATAGTGGCATATCCTGTTGAAGAACGAAATATATCTCTCAACAACATTGGACTGGCTGAAAAATTATTATTCAGACTGGTACTACTTCCTCCGGCATTATTCATGATACCAAAAGCTACGGAACTGACATGAGGAAAATGAGTTTTTCTAATTATTTGACAATAATAGATCTTTTCATTTTCCAATTGAGGAATATCAAAGAGAACCCACTCTCCATCTGAGTAATTTATAGGGCTTTCCAAAACATGATCGATTGCATTTTCGTCCTCAATATTTATAAATCTGGCAACATATGAATAAGTAACTCCGTTATCACCTTCAGTGTAAAACAATCCTCCTTCACCTCCTTCTTCACCCATGCCCGTAAATAACCTTATTGTTCCTTTTCTGCTTCCTTCTGCCTGTAAGAAAAATCTCTGATTATTGAATGGATAAGAATATTGTACATTCTCCAATGGAATAACATCAGTATAATCCCCTGTTGTAAATACCACAGTCGTATCTTCTTTCCATATTTGTCCGTCTTGCATATACCAGTCACCATTTGCTGTAT
>JALXDB010000249.1 GCA_026990615.1 Spirochaetota bacterium | reverse complement strand
TCTAACAAAGGCCTTCAACAATGAAGAGAACAGGAGTCTTCAGATAGATATTTTGATGGCAATGGGAGATATCGGAACAGAAAAAGTTGTGCCTTTGGCCAAAGCCTTTCTTGAAGATAAAAATAATCCAACAGATGAAAAGATAGAAGCAATCTATATACTCTCAAAAATTGGATCAAGGGACTGCATTGCACCTATACTGGACAGTATTAAAGATAAAAATTTAAAATCATATGCCTATACAACATTACAGGACTTCGATCCGGATATTATTATTCCTTATCTGAAAGAAAGAATAAGAACAGAAACGGATAAACAGATTCTCGATGCAATCAACACAATAATATTCAGGTTTGAAGAAGATTAAAAATTAGTTTAAAAAAATCGCTACAGTATATTAATATGTATATATCAACATAACCGGTACGGAGAAAAAGATGGGCATATACGGCATCAGATCAACTTTAAAAACTCCCGGACAGATTATCTTCGGTTCAAACACAGTAGATGAGCTCGGTGATATAGCAAAAAGCCTAGGAAACAGAGTATGTCTTGTATACGGGGGTAAATCGATTTTTAAATCGGGCACATACGACAGGGTTATATCTGTCCTAAAAAAGCAATCCTTAACGGTGGAAGAGGTGGGAGGTGTAACCCATGACCCTGATGAAATACTCGTAAAAGAAATGGTTAAGAAGGTAGCGGATAAAGATCCAGACGTTATCATTGGTGTAGGCGGCGGAAGCACCCTTGATGTGGCAAAAGCAGTCGCCATACTGTTAACCAACGGCGGTGAAGTCGCGGATTACTGGGCGGGAAAAAAGTTTGAAAAACCATCCATACCGTATATAGCAGTTCCCACTACCTCAGGGACGGGATCAGAGGCTACAAATAATGCTGTAATATCAAGCAGGGATAAAAAGTTTAAAAAAAGTATAAGAAGCCCCTACATGCTGCCAAAGGTGGCCCTTGTTGATCCAACTTTGACCCTGAGCATGCCACCCGATGTAACAGCCTCAACGGGGCTTGACGCCCTGATACAGAATTTAGAGGCACACACATCTAAAAATGCAGGCCCGATCACGGATACACTGGCATTAAAGGGAATAGAACTCGCGGGAAAATTTTTAATCAGGGCTTATGAAAATCCCGAAGACCTTGATGCAAGGGAGGCTATGTCTCTTGTATCATTGTTCGGCGGGATCACCCTTGTAAACGCCGGACTCGGCCTGGCTCACGGACTCTCACACCCACTTGGAATTAAATTCGGTATTCCACACGGCAAGGCATGCGCTATTGTAATGGCCAAAGTAATAGAGTACAACTATCCGGCCCGCAAAGAGAAGTACGATGAGGTGGGAAAGCTTCTTGCTGGAATCCCCGATGCTGTTGAAGCATTCAAGAGACTGACCAACAAATTGAACATCTCTACAAAACTTTCAGACTACGGAGTAAAAGAAGAAGATATACCGTATATAATTGAATATTCAAAGGGTGGAAGCAGAAATTACAACCCGATCCCTCACGATGACGAAACAGTGGCACGAATGTTAAAAGAACTGCTTTGATAAGACTGCTTGTTTTTGATATTTTTAGCATAAAATCTTTTATCATATTCAGAATCTTAAATTACTGATTTTTGCGGCCCTAATTTTCCAATGACATTTAATAGGGCCAATGTCGAGTT
>JALXDB010000248.1 GCA_026990615.1 Spirochaetota bacterium | reverse complement strand
TAAATTGAGGTCGTACTTATGGATACGAACAACTGAGTCTGCTATATTTTTAAGGTGCTCTGTTATTCTGTTGAGAACATCTATAAAATCCACAAACAGTATGCCTGCATTTACATCGCATATTCCTCTGTTTACTCTGTCTATATGTTTATTTTTGAGTATGTTTTGAAGCCTGTTAAAATGGTTCTTAATTTCTGACACGCTTTCTGTATATTCCAGACTACCGGTTTCAAGTGATTTTATTGTTTCTTCAAACATCTTTCTACAAAGGTGATGAATATCTCTTATATCATTTTCAGCATCGTAGGAAAAAGAGAGTCCTTTTTCCAGTTTCAGTGCAGCAAGACCTGTAACTTCTACAGAGCAATTTCCTATTTTTTCAACATCATTGGAGATACCTATTATAAGGGTGATTTCATTTACTTCTTTTTCGTTTACCGAGTTCTGAAAAAGTCTGGTGAGATACGATACAACATCATCCTTGGATTTTGATATTTTTTCTGCAGTCTTTTTGATTTGCCCGATGTCCTTTATGTGACCTTCTATAAACATTTTTATACTCTCGGAACATAGATTTCGTGCAGTTTTCAGCATATTCAGGGTTAATATTCTGGCCTGCCTGATAGCAACAGATGGAGTCTTCAAAAGGTTCGGCTCCAGTATTACCGGAAAATCAATATCGTGTTTTAATGATGGCGTTATTTTAACAGTTATCTTTTCCAGAATCGAAATAAGTGGAAGAAAAATAAACACCGAATTGATGGTATTGAAGACCGTATGGGCCAGGGCTATATGAATCATGATGTTTCCCCTGGTTAAGGGCCCGGGGACGATGAATTCTATAAACTTAGTGTATAAACCCAGGTAAACCGGGATTATCATATAGCAAACTCCGATGATGTTCAGCAGTGAATGGGCATTGGCGGCCTGCCTGGCGGCCCTGTTCGTGCCAATAGCGGAAAGCTTTGCTGTAACTGTTGTACCTATATTGTCCCCTAAAATAATTGGAATAGCTGTGTTCAGATCTATTAGTCCGGAGTATGCCATTAACTGGACAATCGCTATCGTGGCGGATGAACTCTGAAACAGTACTGTTATACTGATTCCGGCAAGCACTCCCAGTACTGGATGTTTCCCGAAACTTACAAGGAAATTTTTTATAGCATCGCTGCTCTTTAGCGGGGCGAAACTGTCTTTAATAAATCCGAGACCGCTGAATAAAAGGCCAAAACCGAGGATAAAGGCTCCCCATGTTTTTGATTTTTGTGTCTTCCCCAGTGTGTTTAAGATAAATCCAACTCCAATTGCAGGCAGGGCATAGTTTGTCACCTTAAAAAATGCGAAAAAGGATACTATCCAGGCAGTTAAGGTTGTCCCTATGTTTGCCCCGAGGATTATTGAGATGGCCTGTCTCAAAGTCATAAGCCCTGCATTGACAAATCCAACTGTTATTACCGTGGTGGCGCTTGAACTCTGAATCAACGCAGTAATAAACGTTCCGAGCAAAAGACCAAGCACGGGGTTTCTTGTAATAAGTTCAAGAGTAGATTTCAATTTTTCTCCTGCGGCATCTTTTAGACTATCTGTCATTATTTTCATACCGAAGAAAAACAGGCCAAGACCACCTATAAGGTTAAATGTTAGTTCTTTTACCATAGTGGGCATCCTTGAATTAGATATAAAGAAATG
>JALXDB010000247.1:2097-6048 GCA_026990615.1 Spirochaetota bacterium | reverse complement strand
AGTTAATAGATTCATATGAAAAAGATTACCTTGAAGCAAATACATGGGCGTTTTTGGAAGAATTGCAGTATTTCATGGTCCCTGATGTGAGAAAAAGAGTCTTTCAAAGTATTAAATATCCAGTGTTTAATACTGAATCACCTATAGATAAGGTGAAGGTTTTGTCAAAGCCCTTCGATCAAGTATATATCATCAGTAACATAACTGCTTCTCGTAGAAAATACAAATCTGAAAAAGTTTTCGACAAAATAATTGATTTTATAGAATTCACTTCGTTAAGAGAAATAAATCTTAAATTATTGTCACGAATTTCTTATATAAAAGAACTCAAAAACATAAAAGCCAAATCAATGTTCAGCAGCTTTGGAATTGCTTCTATTGAGATACCAGATGATAAAATCAAAGAGTGGATTGTTGATAAATTTTTAATCGATTATTTTGATAATATATCAGATGTAAGGACTGGCAACTACTTTAATGAAAATATTTTTACTCTTAAAAATTGGAGTTACAATCTTTTAGTGGAAGATATACTTACGGATATAAAAGTTAAAGACATCTTCTCTCGCTTAGAAAACTCCGTTTTCGATGATTTACTAATTTTTCCACCAGAAGAATTTTTTAAAAATCAAAATGAGAAAATTAAAGAACACCTCGAACCTATCACGCAGAATTTAATAGATGGATGGTATTCAGAATTAAAATCCTCAATTTCAAAACTGTTTACAGACTCTTTAAGGTTTAATAATAAACTCTCAGTTAAGGATTTGGTCGAAATAATCGATAAAATAAAAATAAATATGAAATCGCAAGAAGTTCAGATAAGACAAGATCTTAATGCAATTGAAAATAGAGTTGCACGAGAAGAAGCAAAAATTCTTAAAGATTTGCAAAATATACAGAGCCTGAACAAACAAGGAAGTAACATACAATATAAATTGCAACAAATTAAGACCAAAGAGATCGAGAGAGGAAGAGATGTTTTTAAGGGCTACATTCTATCGAGTTTACTTCAAGAATTCTATCCTAAATTTTTAAAAGAATTAGATGATTTAAAATTTAAGTTGACGAGAGTTTTAAATAAAGTATATGAAAAAAAACATGAGATTAGAAATGAAATGAAGACTCTGGAGTCTGAGATATTTTCTGGTAATTCTATTTTTAAAAATGCTAATCAGAAAAACGATGAAAGTGTATCAAAGTATTTGACTAAATTATACTTAATCCACAAGTCTGAATGTATTGAAAAATTTAACACAAGAATAGAAGCTATTGAAAATCCTATGGAAGTAATGGCCAATTTTTATAAAAATATCAGAGAATTGGCTGAAGATTCAACTAATTTTATCATGGAGAATATAAGTTTTGCATACCTGCTCGACAATATTGGGATTGATTTAAAATTTGTATTATACAATTTAGACGAGTATGCGGCTATACTAATTTTGACAAATGAAGTAAAATCAAGAAGTATAGGGGTATTTCCAAAAGAATTTATTGTTATTGGAGGAGGGACAAAGATAGACATAGATAAATTTTCTAAGATTGTAGAGACTAAGGAAATGAATACTGAGTTTGAAATAACCGGTGATCCTTCTACACTGTATATTTTAAAAATGTATCATGGGTATAGACTCAAAGACATATATTTTTCTGAAAATTATATTAAGAATTATCTCAAATTTCTTTCTAACATTCCAGTGGCGTCTTTACATGCATTTCCTGAATTTGTTATAAACGACTACCTGATAAAGTTTTTGTTAAATACCCTGGTTACCGGTGAATTAGTTTATAAAGATAATTTGTGGAGTCTTAATGTTAAAAAATATGTTATAGAAGGGGAAGATATTCTGGATTTATTAATGAAAATAAAAAAATATTCTAATCAAGAGGAATTCAAAAGCATTATAAATGAATATGTGAATAAATTTGTAAAATTCAAAGATAATCGAGTTTTCGAAAGTGTTAACAAAGATGATATATGGTTCAAAATATTACTTAGTAGGATAAATATTTTACAACAAAAGGTGGGATAAAATGAGATACATACTGATTGCACTATTTTATACAATTGGGTTCTTACATGCCCGGTCTGTGCATACAGGTATTAAACCAGTTTATAATGTAGTGATAGCGATAGACAACTCTGGTAGTATGGATGACAGTGTCTGGGCAATCCAAAACAATAAAAGACTATCCGACCCGGAAGGATATAGGTTTGTTGCTGCTGAGTTAGCTATAAACATTCTCTCTCAGCTACAGGCAGGAGATACGTTGACCTCCTTCAATACCGCGGCTTTTAGCTTTGCTACAAATACAGTTTTACTCCATCCACGAGTAAAACTGAGAAACAAACTTATAACAAAAGAAGTGATAGATTCAATTTACAGTGAACGCAATTTAATAAGAAGAAGAGCTAAAACAGGTTATACAAATTTTGATATACTTTTCCAAAAGACCATCAAAATGTTTTCTGATTGTAGTAAAGAAAACTCTACAGCAGATACCCTACTTTGTCATAATGTATTAATAGTAATAACTGATGGAAATGTAGATGGAATTTCTGACAAAAGGATAGTGGAAAATGGTTATAAAATGCCCAAAAATAAAATAGAGAAGAGAAGACTGAAAGAGAAAATATTAAAAAACCTTGCCGGGCAACTTCGCAAAAATGATATAAAACTGTATATGATTTTAATAGGCCATGAGGCCTTAAAAGACACCTCTTTATGGAACTATTTTGCAAAGAATATAACTGGTGGAGATATTTTTTATTTGAGAGACGTTAAAAATCTTATTAGCTATATATTCAAAATATATAAAAGAGAATTACCAGTATCTCAATTTAATGTTCCTAAACTGAGCAGGGCGCATAAATTATTGGCGACTTCTGAAATATCTGACACATTTTTAATGGATTCCATAAATTATCCCTATCTGGATGAGCTGAAGTTTATGATATTTGTTTCATCACTTGCACCGATCTCTGATATTCAAATAATTACACCTGGTGGTGAAATTTATAAAAAAGCAGAACAGGATCCAGAATCCCCGGTAGTATTCACTACTTACAGATATACTCATGCTGTGGCTATTAAAAAACCTTCTTATGGCAAATGGGAGATAAAAATTAGAACTTCAAAACCAGTGACCAGAGGAAAAGTTTTTATAAATATTAACCTATTGGTGAAGTATCCATATCTATATATAATTTATCCTGACTTATCGATTGCTTATCCATCAAATACAAAAATACTTTTTAAAGGTGTGTTCCTTTCAAGTAATGGTATTTTTAAAATCACAAATGATAGGTTAAAACATCTTAGTACAGAACTTGAAGTAATTAGTAAACGAGGTAAACGTCTAATATATGCAGGCGAGTTTAAGTATAACAAAAGAGAGAATAAATTTGTAAGTGAGCCTGTTGTTTTCCCGAGGAAAGGAGAATATATCCTGAAAATCACCACATATTTTTATCCTGAGGGTAAAGACGGTAGAACCAAATTAAAAATGGGTAACGATAGATACGAAATAATTTACATATCTCCTATTCCTGAAATTGTTAAAACTGACGATAGGGATACGGTCATAATCTCCCCACATCAGTCTTTCACTTATTCATTCATGATAAAAAACCGCGACCTTGCAGCAGATAGTATTAAGGTGAGGTGCTTTTTAGAAGACAAACCTGGTAGGATTTTGAAAAAACTCAAGGTTAACTGGGTGTCTGATACTGAATTCTTTGTTACAATTAATAAGTCATCCTCTATACCAGGCTTTGGACTGCGTGGACACAAAAGATTAAAAATTTCATACAGAGGGGAACTCAAGGACCCAAAGGTAAATATCCCGTTTGAGGCTTCATTAGTTCCGTATGTAATTTTGTATAGATGGAGTTTGTTTGACTATATAATGAAATTGTTTTATATTTTATTGGTAATTGTACCAATA
>JALXDB010000247.1:0-2087 GCA_026990615.1 Spirochaetota bacterium | reverse complement strand
TATTAAAAAACAAAAGTGGAAAAGAAGTCTTGTGATACCGAGGGGGATATTAAAAGTCATGAGGGGTATAGAAAAAAGACACGTGGGAGAAGAATTCCCCCTTGATGCGTTCGGGAAAAAAATAGTTTCTGTGGGCTTGAATACCGGTGATATATTTCTTGAAATATCTGAAGACACGTCATGTGAATGCTTAAAAATATTTTCCAGGAAGATAGCTTCTGACATAAAAACTTATATAAAAGTATTAACTTCAAACAATGATATTATTGTTGATTCAGTTTATCTGAAAAAAGGAGATGTCGTAGAAATTTATGATAGGAGTTCAATCACAATAGGGGACTATTATACTCTTGAATATCAACAAGAGGAAATTTTAAGCTGGTAAAAAGGAGGTAAATGCTATGCCATTAAAGTTTGAAGTCAGTGAACTTTTCCCAAGTATGATAATTGGACTTGGAGGAACAGGGAAAAAAGTGCTCACAGGGGTTAGGGCGTATCTGGAAAAAAGACTAGGGGAAGTACCCACCAATAGAATTAGACTTCTTTCACTTGATATTGACCCTCAAATAGAAATTGCACGTGCCGATTCCAAGGAAGTGACGTTGAAGGATAATGAGAAAATTAACCTTGGTGGAGTTCCATTAGAAGATATAAGAAAACTTGTCGATAAAGGACTTTATCCAGAGCTGGAATCATGGTTTGATAAAGATATGGTTAATGTGGAAAGAGTACTTGTTAAAGCAGCTCATCAGATAAGACAAGCAGGACGGATCGCTTTTTTCTGGCATTTGAGCAGTAGTATTACAACTTCAAAAAATGTGGCCAAAATAATTAAAGACAATTTTGATTCTCTAATTGATATCTATCATAGTGACGTTACAAAACCATTGAGAATTAATGTATTCATCGTCTCATCTCTCTGTGGTGGAACAGGGAGTGGTATGTTTTTGGATACTGCTTACGTCATTCAACAGATACTTGGAGCTAATCGAGACTACGCAACTATAATTGGTGTTTTGTTCTTTCCGGGGTTTTATAGGTCTGCAAATCAGGAGCCACTTCGGGCAAATACGTGGGCTTCAATGAGGGAACTTAACTACTTTATGACGACGGACCCAGAAGAGAAGAAATTTAAGGAGATTGAATATTTGCCTGGTGAAGAATATATAAAAAGAGTACCTTGCACAGGTAAGCCGTTTGACCAGGTTTACCTTATAGACAATCAGCTTGAAGGTGGAAGAAAGATACTCGGAATAGATGCCGGAGTAAAAGCTGTTGTTGAGGCAATAGGTTTGCTTGTAACATCAAGAATTGGGGATGATGTACATTCAAGAATTGCTGACATTCCAGCTCTACGGAATTATAAAGAAGGAACTGTATATAGTAGTTTGGCAGTTTCCTCACTTGTGCTTCCAATGTATGAAATACATCAATGGATTTCTAATAGATTGATTTATGACTTTCTAATAGAAGATATCCTTGAGAAGGCACTTGATCCAACACTTACTCCAGACCCGGACGTAGAGAGAGTCTCTTCATTGTTTGAATATGAGCAGATATTTAACAGAGTTGCCACAGCGGAAGGTAGAAGCATATTACCAACTTTATCCGAACAGAGAGAATTCAGACCTGCTGTTATAGAAGGGATACAAAGAGATAACTTTTTATCAACAATTAACGGTAATCTAATGAGATTCAGAAGAAGATTTGAACCATGGTTCAGGAAAACTCTTGAAAACAAAATTGATGAAGAGCTGAAAAATGTTGAGAGCGAGCTTAATGTGGTTGTAAGAGAAATTCTAAGTGACCTTGATAGAGGCCTTAAATATCTTGAGCTGTTTTATATGACTTTAAAAGAAGACCTTGAGGAAAGACTTTTAAAACTCGAGGAGAAAAAGAACCAGTTGGTGGAAGAGAAAAATAAAGTAGAAGGTAGTTTAAAGGCAGCAGAAAATGCGATAAAAGAATCACTGTCAAGAAGTGGTTTTGCCAGAATCTTCGGTGGAGACAAATTCGAAAGTGCAAGGAACAATTATATGACAGTACTTGGAAAATTGATAGACACAGAATACAGAGTACTGATTACT
>JALXDB010000246.1 GCA_026990615.1 Spirochaetota bacterium | reverse complement strand
ATGATCAACAAAACGACAGTTAAAAAGATAATTACTGCATTCATGATATCTGCTTTAATGCTATTCATATCTATTACAGTAATTGAAGCAGCCGACAATACGGAACCTCTGGCAATGCCTTTCATTCCAATGGTACGGGCAATGGGCAATGCCTACACAGGCCTTGCCAACGATGAGTACTCGGTGTTTTATAATCCGGCAGGTTACACGCAGATTGAAAATGGTATTGTAACCGCCTTCTCCCTTGGAATAAAAGCAAATATCGATGACAGTGCAATAAAACTGTACAATGCAATAATAGCGGGAAAGAATATAACTTCATCGAGCAACATAACAACCTATCTCTCCAATGTCACAGTAGCACCGGGAATAGCGGGTCCAATCTACTTCGGAAGGGTGGGAAACAACTTCGGCTTTGCCTTTTACGATAATACATCTGTGGTTCTGTCCACAAAACAGGGAGCATTGCTGCCCAAGGCAAGCGTTAATGCATACGGTGACATTGGATTCATCGGGGGATACGCCTTTAAGCTTCCATTTTACAAAAAGGTTTCAGCTGGCATCAATCTGAAGGTTCTTTTAAGAATTAAATCAGAATTTGATGGTACAATTCTCAATGTGATCGACACAGTATCCAACACTTCCGACATACCGCTTGCTAAAGCTATCGGTTTTGGGGCCGATTTTGGGCTGATGTACAAACCAATACCCTGGCTATCCTTTGGAATAGCGGCAAAAGATTTCTTTGGAACCCACTTTTCACACTGGGAGATGCTGACAAAATCAACCAGCAGTTATGCGAGAAGCTACATAAAGCCAAGAATACCTGTGGGTATAGCTTTAAATCCTCTGGCCACCTTCAACAACAGTAAAGGTGCTTTCAGCAACATGTACTTTACCATAGAATACTCTGACCTTCTGGATTACAGTTCATTCCTGTCCAATATTAAGCTCGGAGTATCGTTCAAAACCCTGAATATAATAAACCTCAGGGGTGGTTTCGATGGGGGTTATCCAACTTGGGGAATAGGCTTTGACTTAAAATTTTTCCATCTAAATCTGGCCTATTTTGTAGACGAACTGGGTGCCTATCCCGGGGCAAATCCGGTACAAAATCTCATGTTTGAAGTCGGACTCAAGTGGTAAAACTATTCATAGTCTGTGGTAAAGTAATTTGGAGGCTGTTTTGTAATCTGAATATCATGCACATGGCTCTCTTTCAGGGCTGAAAAACTGATTCTAATGAATTTAGCTCTCTCTTTCAGCTCTTTTAGATTTCTGGCTCCCACATATCCCATTCCAGATCTGATACCGCCAACAAGCTGAAATACTATATCCCGTACGCTGCCTTTGTAAGGAACAAGACCCTCTACACCTTCCGGGACAAACTTACCCTGCCCCTCCTGAAAGTATCTATCTGACGAACCTTCTTTCATAGCACCCTCAGATCCCATGCCCCTGTACTCTTTAAACGCCCTGCCTTTGTAGATAACCTTCTCGCCGGGGCTCTCGTCTGTACCGGCAAATATGCTTCCAATCATCACTGCATCTGCTCCGGCTGCCATAGCCTTTACAATATCTCCGGAGTATCTTATTCCTCCGTCAGCAATAAGGGGTACACCGTATTTTTTTGTTACACTGTAGCACTCCATTATGGCTGTTAGCTGGGGAACACCCACCCCTGCAACTATTCTTGTTGTACATATTGACCCGGGGCCTATTCCAACCTTTATTATATCGGCACCTGCATCTATGAGAGCCTCCGCACCCTCTTTTGTTCCAACATTGCCGCCTATTATTAAAATATCCTTGTAGGTACTTTTGAGTCCTCTTATTACGCCTAAGACCTTCTTTGTATGGGCATGGGCGGTATCAACAACAATCGCATCTACTTTTGCTTTTATCAGCGCTTCAACCCTGTCGTAAACATCTGGTCCTGTCCCCACCGCAGCGGCGACTATAAGCCTTTTCTTCTCATCTAGTGCAGAGTTTGGGAACTGTATCGCCTTTTGAATATCCTTGATAGTAATTAACCCGATCAAAACATTGTTTTCGTCGACAATCGGGAGCTTTTCTATTTTGTACTTCTGAAGAATTGATTTTGCGTTTTCTAAAGTTGTTCCTTCGGATGCGGTGATCAGCTTCTCTCTGGTCATTAATTTGCTTACAGGCTGATTAAAGTCGGTGGTAAATCTTAAATCCCTGTTTGTGAGTATCCCCACCAGTTTTCCATTTTCCGTAATTGGAATCCCGGATATTCTGAAGTTCTGCATTATTTCAAGGGCTTTGCTTACAGGTGCATCCGGTGGTAGCGTTACAGGATCTATTATCATACCGCTCTGCGATCTTTTAACCTTTTCAACCTCGGAAGCCTGCCTTTCAATAGACAGATTTCTATGAATAACTGCAAATCCGCCTTCCCTTGCGAGGGCTATCCCCATGCGGTATTCAGAAACCGTATCCATAGCAGCAGATATAATAGGAATATTTAAAGAGAGTCTGTTTAACTTTACCCGCAGGTCCGTTTCACCAGGCGTAATCTCGGAGTACTGAGGCAGCAGGAGCACATCATCGAAGGTCAAACCTATATTATCCTCAATCAAAACTCTCTCCACTTTACATATTTATTAAAACTAATATTGCTAATTATAATACTACTATAAAACTAATAGGTCAATTCAAGATTACCGTCGTTGATGACGAAACTGTAATTGAGACGGCTGTATTATTTAAGTAATTAAAGATCGGCCAAATAACACAAATCTAAAAAAAATGAAAAAACTTTTTGCAATCACACTGATAGCCCTTTCAATAATGGGATTAACCCTATTAACTCCCCCTAATACAGAAGCGCGAAAACTTTACTATGCCGAAGAGTTCTATCTCTATGTGATGAATCTTTACTACGATAATCCTAACCTTCTGAGAAATATAAGGTTTATGCAGTGGGCACTGAAAGCCCCCTTCGACAATCCTGTGCGAAGCCTTGCAAAAATTACATCTGAATGCGAGTTCAGGCGTTATAAACTGCTCTTCAAGTTCCATGTAACCCTGCTTATCGTTGACAGTTATATGAAGCTTGCACACAGATTTGATAAGGAACATCTTTATTTTTTCAACTATAGATATGCAGAAGACCTTATTGATAGCTTCAAATTGTCAAAGTTTTTCTACAACAGGGCATTGATATACTGGAAGGAGGCAAAAAAATATATACCTCAGCTGAATAAAATTCCCTGCAGGATAAATCTTGATAAATGGGAAGATGAGCTCTACAGCGTTAAAAACGGAACGCTGAACCTCGAGCCCGTCATTTTAACAAGAATTGATACTATCGACAAAAGGCTTGTACTTTTGCAGAGCTATGTGGAGAAAAAAAACGGAGGGCAGTAGATCGAGCAGAACCGGGCTTCACTCACCTTTACCCAAACAGAATCTACCACATAATTATTCCAAGTTGGAATTGATTCGACTAAATCTACCAATTCAATCCGCACGCGTGACTGTTTTCGCGTAAATTATTAAATTATTTGTATGGAAAAAAGGAAGTATCCTTCATATCTGAACATAAAAGATTTCGGGCCTATAATTAAAGGGCTCAAATCTCTTTTAAAACCCTGCAGGACATGCCCGAGGGAATGTAGAATAGACAGGTTCACTTCTGACAGGGGATTCTGCAGGACAGGTTACCTACCGAAGGTCGCAAGCTATAATCTACATTTTGGTGAAGAACCCCCAATATCCGGATTCAGGGGATCAGGCACTATCTTTTTCAGCGGATGCCCCATGAGGTGTGTATTCTGCCAGAACTATCCAATAAGCCAGTATGTAAACGGCAATGAGGTGTCGATCAGAAAGCTTGCAGAGTATATGATAATACTTCAGAGAAAGGGAGCTCACAACATCAATTTTGTCACACCGACTCACTTTGTACCCCAGATGGTGGAGGCCCTGTCAATAGCAGTTGAAATGGGGTTGAATATTCCGATCGTTTACAACAGCGGAGGGTATGAAAGGGTAGAAGTACTCAAGATTATCGACGGCATCGTTGACATATACATGCCTGATATGAAATACGGGTCGGATGAAATGGCAAAAAGGTACTCTGGGGTACCAGACTACGTAGGTATAAACAGAAGAGCAATAGAGGAGATGTTCCGCCAGGTAGGGAACCTGGTAATCGACAGAAATGGAATAGCAAAACGCGGACTGCTCATAAGACACCTCGTACTACCTGAAAACATCGCAAACACAGAAACTGTTCTCGAGTTTATATCGAGTCTTTCAAAGAATATTTATATAAGCTTAATGAGCCAGTATTTTCCAGCATACAGGGCTCCAGAGATTCCCGAAATCTCAAGGAGGCTTACAAAAGAGGAGTACGATTATGCCGTTGGGCTGCTGGATAAATACGGGTTAAAGAACGGCTGGATACAGCCCTTTTCTTCTTACTAAATATTTGCCGAATTGGCACTACAAGACCGGGCATAATTGTCCAAAAGGGTTATATTCTGTAAGCTATACTACCTGCTTTATAACCTCAAGGGTTTTAATTAAGTATACGAAAAGATTTTTTATAATACCAGCCCGGTGAAAGGACCACCCCGGTTAAAGTGCATACCTTTTTCAAAATCTCCTTTAAAAATGCATCCGGTATATGTGGTTTATTTAAATAAGCACCCGAAGATTTTGAATAATTGATGGTTATGGATAGTGCCCATTTTCAGGCAGGCAAAACAAATATCTGTTAAAAATGTTTTCTAATATTCTGGCGTTTCACACCTCACATCTTTTAACAAAAGTTACTAAAAAATACTAGGGCGAAATCAGAGTTTTTGGTATAAATAGAACATGCCATTTTTATTGTATTTTAAACACAACATTTTTTTAAATTAAAATAGAAAACTTTATATTGATCTTACTATAAACCCAGTTTTTTCTTTATAGCTTTAATATCCCTGTACATATCTTTAATCTTTGGTTTTAAAGCTATAAATTCCATTTCAGATCTAAAATCAATAGCCGGGATACCGAGAAGCCTCGAACCCTTCCTCACCCTCCTCTCCATAACCCCCGCTTTGGCACCTATATATACATTATCTTCTATCTCTATATGGTCTTTAAGCCCAACAGCCCCGGCAATTATCACATTGTTGCCAATCTTAACACTGCCGGATATACCACACATAGCGCAGATTATACAGTTTTTCCCAATAGTTACATTGTGCCCGATATGGACAAGGTTGTCTATCTTTGTGTTTTCCCCTATTCTTGTATAGCCAATAGTAGCTCTATCAACAGTTGTATTTGCTCCTATTTCAACATTGTCCTCGATATGGACTCCTCCAATCTGGGGAATTTTTACGTTCAATCCATCAATCTGGGAATAACCGAATCCATCGCTTCCGATAACAACACCGCTATGGATGATGACGTTATCACCAATAATAGTGTTGGGATATATCTTTACACCCGGATATATCCTGCAATTGTCCCCAATGACTGTGTTTTTTCCAATATAGCAGTTTTCACCGATCGAGGAATTTTTTCCGATCTTTACGTTCTTCTTTACCACTGTATTCGCACCTACAGATGCTGTATCGTGTATAAGGCTTTTATCCTCAATAAGAGCAGATGGCGACATACCCGTAATAGTATCATCCTCATCGGCAAACATCTCAAGCAGCTTTATGAATGCCCTGTCTTTCGAAGCCGGATCAACTACTATGTAATCAAAATTATTGCTTCTTTCATCTGCCGGGTTGGGTTTAAAAGGGACAACCAGCGAGGCATCGTAATTTTTACCCTTTAAAGAATTAAAGACCTTTTTGTCTTTTATGAAGGCTATGCTGCCATTCCTGATATCTTCCGGTGTGGTTAAATCCGAGACCTCTTTGTCTCCATTACCGTAAACTTCTCCTTCTATTCTTGATGCAATATCCTTGAGTTTGTACATCTTTCAGCTCTCGATTTTTAATATTTTCTATAGTATACTACCCATATTCAGCTTACGAAAGATTTTTTCCAGCTGACCACTGTATATTCTATCG
>JALXDB010000245.1 GCA_026990615.1 Spirochaetota bacterium | reverse complement strand
GAACTTGATTTATACAGTTTAATTTTTTTTTACCTTTTATGCCTACTTATCAACTGCAATTTTTATTTAATCTTGGGCCCGCCAGTTTGTTGTGTCCAGGAGGGTTTACTAAATCGTTTATTAGGGCCAATATCGAGCTTTCAATTTCAATTTAAAAAATATATAATGTGTATATAATGTTAAGTTTTTAACACTATAAAAATGACGTGTAATTTATTATAAATTAAATATTTATAAGCTCTTATTCCATTGTCCTGGATTGATTGAAAATGTATTTTAAAGAACATTCTTACATCAATTTAACTGCATCCATCTAATCGTATTTTCCGTATTCTTTTACTGTATCTATTGCCGCGATTAAGTTCTCCTCCGGTGTTGAAGCTCCTATATTGCACAGATAAATGGCAAACTTTCCGCCGGGTTTGCCGACTTCTAAATATCTTTTTACTCTTTTTCTGATTTCCCCGGGTGTTGCTCTTGCTAAAAAGGCAGCCCCTACTCCGAGTACTAGTGAAACATTTTTCTCTACCGCGTAATTTTTATAAACTTCTGGTCCGAGAGCTTCAACATCGGGGTCCTGCCCTTCAAGGAATTTCGAACATACCCTCAGTTTATCGTTGAACATTCTAACAGGATCTTTTAAATATCTATCACCAACCCAGTTGGAAACATATACTTTATCTCCAAATATATTTCTAATTTCTTCTATGTAAGGAATTACCCATTCCTCCAGCATTTCAATATTTAATATGGGAAGAGATGCTGTGGCATCTGATCCTACAATGGATGGTGCATCGGAGAAATGCTCTTCCATGAACCCTATCCACGGGATTAAAACTTCGTGGGTTATTCTTTTAAAAAGCTCTCTGGCAAAATTGGGATTCTCCATTATGTCAAATATTACGTTTTCTATTCCTCTTATATTTGCAGCAAGACTGAAGGGTGCACAGAAATTCAGTACCGAATAGCAGGAGGTCATCTCATAAAAATATTCATAGCACTTTATTGCAAAGGGAAATCTGCCATCTTTTTTAAAATTCGGCTTGGTTATTTTTTTAAGGTCGTCCGGAGATTTTATCAGGTAATCTGATCTATCAATATCCGGCACCCCATCATTTTTGAAGATAATTCTCTGTCCCAATCCCTGGGCTTCGATATTATAAACATCATAGTCAACGTATGGAGCATCTAAGCCGTATTTTTTATGGACCTCCAGCAACCCGTATACAAGCTTTTGAGGATCAGTGTAAAATTCAGGCGGATTAAAGCCGGCTTTAACCATTGCGAATTCATGAATTTGGGCAAACACGGGTATTCTATCCGGAATTCCTATCATTGCTCTATTAAAGTTGTCAAAACTTTCATTGAAATCGTATTTAACAATATTCATTGTAGTTCGTCTGAGTATTTATTTTTCTTATTCTATTCAGTCATATTTTATTGTAAAAAAGAAAATATTATAAGATGAAATTTGATATAATAAGTTTGATATCTATTTAAGCCATTTTTCCCCAGGTGAGGGCTACCTGGACCGGCATTGCCATATACTCCTGGGATTCCACGTTCAGGCTGGCAACAATCCTGGGTTATGTGTGAGCCGATGGTATAGGAATGTATTTGAGAAAAACAATAGAAATGCTTGATTACAGCAAAACAGGTATGACACTCATAGTAATAATTGGACTTGTTATTG
>JALXDB010000244.1 GCA_026990615.1 Spirochaetota bacterium | reverse complement strand
AAGACTACGATAGACTGATAAAAGATCTCCCTCCAACAGGAGGGATTGTTTACCCTCTGTCGAGAAAGGGAGAAAAGTTTCCTTTTTTTAATCTCTCTGCCAGAGGCTTTATAAAGCTGGATTTCTGCGAGCCTCCATACCTCTTTAAGGCTATGCTTGAAGGTCTTTCATTTCTGGAGAGGATGATTTACAGCAGAATAGAGGAAATCGGCTATAGAGTCAACAGTACACTGTTTTCCATGGGTGGAGGCGCCTACAGTGAACCCTGGTTAAAAATAAGATCGACGGTTATGAACAGGATCGTTGCAAGGGCAAAGATTGTTGAAACAGCCTTCGGTGCATGTGTGATAGCCGCATCGGGCTCATTCTACAGTGGTATTACCGAGTCCATAGAAAATATGGTGTCAATTGAAAAGTATTTTGAGCCCGATGAATCTGAAAAGTCTATCTATGAAGAAAAGTACAATGAGTTTGTTGAAGAGCTTAATAAACGGGGTTACCTTAAAAGCTGATCCTTTCCGGATGTGTGTATATATTAAACCGTTCCCCTCTGCTGAAACCAATAAGTGTTACATTGTTTTTTTCTAGTTTCTCTATTGCTACTGTGGTTGGTGCAGCTCTTGAGACAACCAGATCTGGACCTATTTTTAGTAGTTTTTCGGCCATCGATGCTGTGATACGGGCTGTTGTAATTATATAAAAATTTTCATCTCTCTTAAACTTATTTAGATTTATCCAGCCCATTATCTTGTCCAGGGTGTTGTGCCTGCCAATGTCCTGCATTACGACTATAATTTTTCCGCCGGTGCATAGAGCTGAACTGTGAACAGATCCTGTTTTTTCAAATAGTTCTGATGTTAATTCTTTAAAATATTTTCCTGCCTCTACTATTTTTTCTGCTTCAAAGGAAGTATGGGGAGGGCTATCCTGAATGTAAATCTGTTTCGATTTGTCATCCTTGATTTTGCCACTTTTTATTCTGTTATTAAAATGATTATTATTATTATTATTGAAGGTATGCATGGATGTATCGGATGTATCTGAGGATGTATATATTGATATTCTGTTTTCTTCCATGCTTATTTCTTTAAAATCTGTACTATCGGAGACAAACCCTTCGTTTAAAAGAAAACCTATACCAAGCTCTTCAAGATTTAAAGGTAGACAGTAAAAATTATAAACAGGTGAATTGTTCAAGAACAGTTTGTAATTCTTTTCTATTATCACTATATCTTTGTCTTCTTTAACATTACCTTTTTCATACCTGGTAACCTCTTCTAGAGAAGTAAGGACCGTGTGATTTCTGCTATTCTCCATTTAATATAATTCCTCCTCCCAAAACAGTATCTTCTTTGTAGAGGACAACGGACTGCCCCGGTGTTACTGCCCACTGAGGTTCATCAAACAGTATTTCAAGCCGATCATTGTTCAGGCCTGTAATTTTAGCACGAGCAGGAATGTGAATGGACCTGATTTTTGCTAAAACCGTCAATCCAACCTCCGGCTTTTTATTTATCCAGTGAAGGTCCGATGCCGTCAGTTTACGGTGCATGAGGTCTTCTCTATCGCCAACTACAACTGTGTTGGTTTTGCTGTCGATTCTTAATACATAGAGCGGGGTATGATGTGAAATCCCGAGGCCTCTTCTCTGCCCGATAGTGTAATTTACAATTCCGTTGTGATAACCGAGAAC
>JALXDB010000243.1 GCA_026990615.1 Spirochaetota bacterium | reverse complement strand
ATACAAAAAAGATGAAAAAAATAAAAAATATCTATCATCCGAATATCATAAAAATAGTTGTACACAAAGGTCTGTATGATAAAGAACTGTTGAACTGTGATTTAGGTATAAGATGGGCTAATTTTGTATAAATTTTTAAATTGTAATCTTTTTATTATGATTGAAAATTAATTTAAAAAGTTCTGTATTTCCTTGGTATACAATTATGGAGAAAATTTTTACTCACCTTTACTGATACCGGTTAAAATGATGATTTATTTGAAACTTTTATACGGCTTACGTTCGGGTTAAATCAGGGATGTATTTTATGCTCTTTGCCGATTCGTTGAATATCTTTTACCGCCAGTTAAAACTACGATATTCCGAGTTTGTTGAAAACCTCTTTGTAAAGGGCAAAGTACTTCGAGTTTGCAAACTCCTTGATTTTTTCCTCCGGTAGATTTCCAAGGAGGTCATCAAGATATTTAAGAATTACGGTTATATCATTTAGGAGGGTTTTATCAATTGTTGCCGTTTCAGGCTCTTCTTCTGTTATCTGTTCCTCTTCAACTATTCTATCCAGTTCTTCCCCTGAAAGACTGACTATTTCTTCTTCTTCCTCCTCTTCGCCTGTTTCTTTCTCTTCTATTCCAATTTCAGAAATTTCTCCTGATGGTTCTTCGGGTATCTCCGATGTTAAATCTATATCCTCTTTTAGTATCTTCTCCTCTTCCTCGGTGAGCTGGATTTCACCTTCAAACTCCTCCTGCGCCAATTCATCTTCCAGGGATGCAGATTCTGCAGGTTTGGTCCCAGCTTCTATCTGTTCGGCTGTCTCTTCTTCTGTTTTACCCTCCTCAGGTATCTCCTTTGATAGTTCATCGAGATTTAAATCGGAAATATCCATTGTTTCTTCCGGTTGTTCCTGTACTGCTTCCTCTCCTCCTTCCTCTTCTGACAGCTCTATATCCTCTATTCCAGCTTCTCTGAATGCATCTTCAGCATCTATCTCTATATCTTCTATTTCACCCAGGATGGGCGATTCTAAGAGACCCGCCTCTATCCCTTCTTCGCTTTCTTCTCCGGTTTCTTCGGCAGCCTCTTGCTCAGATTCTTCAGCCGTTGGAACAGATGTTTCAGGCTCCTGCTCTGAACTTTCTTCAAAAGTTATTTCCTCTCCGACGTTCTCCTCCACGGATTTGATATAACTGTCCAGGTCCATCTCCTCTTCGTCGAGGTTTGCCTCCAGCTGCAATCCCTCGGTGTCAAAGTTTTCAAGTTCTTTTTCAAGTTCTTCGTCGGATATCTCCTCTTCTATCAAATCACCGCTACCTAATTGATCCCCTTCAGGGAGTTCCATCTCATTTGTGAGCTCTTTTTCAAGATCCTGGGAGTATTCTTCCTGTTTTTCCTCTTCTATTTCAATCCCTTCCAGGTCCTCATGGGAGAGCTCTTCTATATCCTGGGATATATCGAAATCCTTTTCTTCCTTTTCATTTTCATCGGGTTTTTCGGACTCTTCGCTTAAATCAATATCTATATCGGAGAAGTTTTCGTCTTCAGGGAGATTCTGGCTCTGGTCTTCATTTGCTTCTTCCGAAACTTCCTGTACTATTTCCGCTTCGGATAAAATGTTATCGAGTTCATCTTTTGAAAGGGCAATTGTTTCATCTTCCGGCTCGCTGTCAAAAGGCGATTGAGTATTTTCATCTATTTTCTTGTCCATAAAAAGACCCCCTTATATTCATCATCATAATTATAGTATATTATCTATATTTGAAAAATCAAAAAAATAACTGGTTAATTGATACGATACCTCTAAAAATATCAAGATAAATGTTTAAATTAAGTGTTTAAAAATCCGTATCCTTTATAGTATCGGTAAGAATATTGTTGATTCTAAAGTATTCAGGTGCTATTTTATAAATGAGCATGATTTATTGTTTTTATCTTTATGTATATAAATTGTTTAGTTTATATAAATTATTATAGCCACTTATGACAAATAAATCAATTGTTAAAAGTCTCCTATATGCTTCTCAACTGTTTGTCAAAAAAATCTTGATTTTTACATTAAAGTATGTAATAAAGTATTCTAAGGAATAATGGGAGGAACAAGAGTAGAGAACAATCAGGCCTGTATTATAGGTATTAATCTAGAGAAGAGAAACTACGAGAAAGATGAAAATTCTCTCGAAGAGCTATCTCTTCTTGCCGAAACGGCAGGTTACAATCCCTTTATAAAACTCCTTCAGCGAAGAAACCGTGTAGACCCAACCTACTATATAGGTTACGGAAAAGCAAAAGAAATCCGCCAGATTGTCGCTGAAAACAATATTGACACCGTACTTTTTGATTTTGAACCATCCCCTGTTCAGATCAGAAATCTTGAGAGGCTTATAAAGTGCAGGATAATAAGTAGAACAGAGCTCATACTCAATATATTCGAAAAGAGGGCCAGAACGAAAGAGGCAAAACTTCAGGTTGAACTGGCCACTCTTATGTATGCCCTGCCCAGGCTCAGGCATATGTGGCCACATCTGCACAGAACCGGCGGTGGAATTGGAACGAGAGGACCCGGTGAAAAGCAGCTTGAAATGGATAGAAGGAGGATAACAAAGAGGATCAACAGTATTAAAAAGCAGTTGCTCTCTGTTGAAACACACCGGATGGTGATCAGAAACCATAGAAAGGGCAAAAATAAGGTCTCGCTTGTTGGTTATACTAATGCCGGAAAATCCTCCTTACTCAACAGGCTTTCACACTCGGAGCTTTTCACAGAAAACAGGTTATTTGCCACTCTCGATCCGGCAACAAAACAGGTATGGCTCGGGGATGGTATTACAGCTCTGGTTACGGATACTGTTGGTTTTATTAAGCGACTTCCTCACAGCTTGATAGCATCGTTCAGGGCGACTCTGGAGGAGGTTAAGGATTCCGATATTCTCATGCATGTTGTTGATATATCCAGCAGAGATGCACTGGATCAAATTGAAGCAGTTCAGGATGTATTAAAAGAAATATCAGCAGATGAACTTCCTGTTTTATATGTCTTCAACAAGATAGACCTTTTACCGCGCAGGGACATAAAAGCATCTATTCTGCACAGATATGAAAACTCTGTGCTGGTTTCTGCAAAAACAGGGGAAGGTATAGATGAACTTAAAAAGAAGCTGAGGTATTTCTTCGCCGGTAAGAACGGTAAGATAGATAGGGTCGGGACTAAAAATATTAAATACGGACAGAAGCAGGTATTCGAAAGCGAGATAGCGATTTAACCACTGAATTGTACCTCCCTTTTATACCTGCATTTTTATTAAATGAAAATCCTTAAATTAACCCCACTGGAAGCAGCATCAGCTTTACTTGCCATCGGAATATTTCTCTACGATAGAATAATGACCCGGGTTTATTGCAGGTCAATTTTGTACGCTGTTCTCTTTATTGCCCTGATTGGATTTTTGTTCTATTTATTGGGGCGGAGATCTTTAAAGGGATTAAAGACCTTAATTTTAACGATATTTTTTACGACCTGCCTTATATTTATCTCTCTGTACGGATACAGGTCGGCTGACCCGGGTTCGGGAAGTAAAAGTGCAAGAGTTGTGGGAATTCCTGTTTATAATAGAAACAGGGTTAGTTTTACAGCTCGGGTTAACAATCCTAAGAAGTTTTTATGGAAACCACGTTCTACAGAGGTGTGGGTGATTATAAATGATTTTAACAGTCCTGTTGAAAGGGGTGATTGGATAAAATTTACACGCGATTTAAAACCCATCGATAGGTACAGTTCGTACTATGGTGAATACCTGTTCTCAAGAGGGATTAACTACACTCTGAATGCAAAAAAGAATGAGGTTGAGGTGATCAAAGGGAATTGGTACTACAGATTGATCAATTCTTCAAAGGCCTATATTGAAAGGGTTAATGATAGGCTGATTTCCTATCCCCAGTCGGCGTTTTTAACCTCTCTTCTTACAGGCGATAGATCGAATCTACCAGAATCTTTGAAGGACAGTTTTATTAGAAGCGGGAGTTTTCATATACTAGCTGTATCGGGAATGCACCTCGGATTTGTAGTTTTTCTTTCGATTGTTGTTATGAAACTCATTGGATTGAACCATATTGTTAGGACTATCGTCCTTGTAGTACCTGTTTTGCTGTATACTGTCTTTATTGGAAACTCGCCGTCAATATTAAGGGCTGCTTTAATGGTTTTTATTGGAATAATTGTATATCTACTTGATCGGGATAGGGATTATTTAAATATTCTATCAGCAGTTTTTTTGATACTGCTTGTGGTCAATCCAAAAAATATTTTTAATCCCGGTTTTCTGCTCTCCTTTACTGCCGCTTTTGGAATTGTTTTTCTTGCACCTCTACTTTACAGTATGACTGCCGGGCCTGTGCCGGGATATATTCGGGGCCTACTTTCTGCAAGTGCCGGTGCGGTTATCTATACTTTTCCCGTTTTAATTTCATATTTTAAGATCTTTCCCTATATTTCGGTTTTAACAAATATTTTTGTTATTCCGCTGACGATGGTGGCATTTTTTCTGGACCTGATTATTATCGCCCTGTACGGTGTATTTCTGCCGGCGGCTAATATTCTGGCTCTGTGCGAGGACATGGTTGTAAAACTCTTAATCCGTACAGGGGGCCTTTTTTCAAAGATAAAGCCGGTTAAAATAAAGAGTTTTCATTTTGATAAAACCCTGTTTATTTTCGCATGTTTTCTCCTGTTTATAGTTCTTACAGGATTTGCCAGATCAAGGCGTCATATAGAGACAGAAGAGAAGTAGTCTGTTAATGCAAGAGTTTAAAACATTTGATTTTACGGGGGCAGGTGAAAAGTTTAAATCATAAATGACATAACATAGATTGTACCGAATCTTGATTATTTATTTGAGGCCAGTGTCGAGTTTAAAATTTGATTCAAAAATTGATATTGTTGTGGTTTCAATATTATAAAAATGGCAATGTAGTTCATTGGTGTAATCCATCATACATTAACATTTAAAACCTTGAATCTCGCCCTGTTTTATTTTGAAAATACTTTTATTAAGATCGGCCTGTTTTATTTTGCAGTGGTATTCTCACCCTAAAAATCTGTAAAGAAATGGCACCGTTGTTGTGCTTTTCCTCAATTAAATATCCAAACTCAAATGTAAAATTCTCTCACCACTTTTGCACATCTATCGCACAGGTCAGGATATTCGGGGTCTTTTCCCACACTTTCATCGTACTTCCAGCAGCGTTTGCATTTGTTATGGGCTGATTTTTGCACCTTCACCCCGACTGTTTCACCGAAGTATGTACCTTCCGGGGCTTCATCCTTTCTGTGTAGTGTGACCTTTGATACGACAAACATAGGCTCCAGTTCGGGTAGATTATCCTTTAGGAGTTTAAAGGTATCGTCGTCTGCGTACAGTGAAACCTCGGCCTCCAGGGAATGTCCGATTATCTTCTCTCCCCTCAGAACCTCAATCTGTTTTAGAACATCCTTTCTAACTTCTATAAGAGTTTTCCATACCTCTTCAAGAGAATCATCGATAAATTCCGGGTCGGGAGCAGGAAAATCGAGCAAATGTACACTCTCCTCGTACTGAACACCTGCGGGTTTAAGTATCTCATCTTTGAATACAGAATATGCTTCTTCGGTTGTAAAGACCAGTATTGGAGCAAGCATAGCAAGTATGGCATTCAAAGTATGGTAGAGCACTGTCTGAGCCGCTTTTCTATCTGTTGTAGGACCTGAACAGTACAGCCTGTCCTTTACAATATCAAGGTAGAAACTGCTCAAGTCGATATTGCAAAAATCCAGAAGTTTATGGGCAATTATATGAAATTGCCAGTTTTCATATGCGTTTTTAACATCCTTTATCAGCCTCTGGAGTCTGTCCATTATCCAGAGATCCAGTTTGTACATATCTTCTTTTGATACAATATCTTTTGATGGATCAAAACCGTTCAGATTGCCAAGTATGAATCGGATTGTATTCCTAATTTTTCTGTATGAGTCGACAAGCTGCTGCAAAATTTCTTCGGAGATTCTTACATCCACCGAATAATCTGAAGAGAT
>JALXDB010000242.1 GCA_026990615.1 Spirochaetota bacterium | reverse complement strand
GAGTTCAATTCAGCTATTGCCCCGCTTCTATGTAATTCAGGGCTATTTTTTACACTTTATTATCCCATGTAACTTTGGAACATTCCGGAAATTAAAACATTTAAACAACTATTATTCCGATAATTTAAAAGACCATAATTTCTGACATTTCAATTGATTTATGAAAATATAATTTACATTTCGCTTTATAAAACCTGAAAACCAGACAAAGTTAGACCTGCAAATTAAATTTTAATCCTCTCTGAACAGCTCAACTACTTCTTCCGGGGTTTTTGCATTGATAAGTGCATTGCAGAAGGCTTTTGATTTTGAAAGTTTTGCTATTTCAGCTAAAGCCTCTATATGAGGACCCGATTGATCCGGTGGGGCAAGCATTAAAAAGAACAGTTTCGAGGGTTTTCCATCAAGAGAATTAAAATCAACCCCTTCGGGTGAAATTCCGATTGCTATGGTTAGTGATTTTACTGCATCGGTTTTGGCATGAGGTACAGCAATTCCATCTTCAAGACCCGTACTTGCCATCTCCTCTCTTTTGAACAGGGCTTCAAGGGCGCTATCAAAATCTTTAACCTTTCCAGCATCCTTTAAAACTTTTAACAGTTCCCTCAGTATCCCCGGTTTGTCTTTAGCCTCCAGCGGGACTTTAACAACATCTTTTGTTATCAGATCAACAAGAGCCATAACCAACCCCTCTGTATGTAATCTTACTCTCGGGCTAAATAATCAAATAATTAGAGATTATCTAGATAGATTCAAATTATCAAATATTCTGTCCGTTATCAATCAAAAAAATTGAAATGCATTTATAAAATCTAAATAGAATCGAATATATCCCAAACTCTGTCCTCATCCTTTACAATCAACACCGAACACGGGACAGATCTCATTGCCCTCTCTGTTTCATCGTAGAATTCATCCCTTCTGCTTCTAATAGCAGAAACTTCGCCAATAACCAGAAGGTCGACCTCCTTTTCTTTTACAAACTTGATTATTTCCTGATGGCCACTCCCTTCAAAACTATGAGTTACAATTTCTACATCCTTCTCTTTTGCAAGTTTCTCTACATGGTTGAGGTACCTCTTTGCATCCTCCTTCAAATCACGCTCGTACTCGGCCTGCTCCTCTTTTAAAAAGATATGAGCCCTTACAAGGTCTTCAAGGGCCCTCGTATTGATAACATAGATAGCATGAAGTTCTGCATCGAAATATTTGGAAAGTACAATAGCAAACTGGGCTGCAGTTATTGATTGTTCGGAGCCATCAATATATACAAGCATCCTTTTAATGGGGCTTTTCACTTTATTACCTCTCCATCTTTTAATCTATTTTTTTACTTCTTCTTGCTTCAAGCCTCTCCTTCACAAGCTTCATTAATGTAAACATCTCTCTTTCATTCTCCTCGAGCCTGTTCTGAATGTAGGTTACGGTCTCTTCCAGGTCGGGGATGGCTATTTTTTCAAGAGCATTAACCTTTCTTATTGTTTTTTGTACTTCTCTCGATAGCCTCAAGACAGATATTTTAAGCTCTGCAAACCTTCCCATTATACTCAATGCTTCTTTAAACTGAAAAAGTGCACTGTCTATCCAGAAACTGGTATCGTGAAGGCTGAAGTATGGAGTATGTTCTTCAAAATCTGTTTCTACTACCGGAAGAATTACTCCCATAACTCTACGGGTTTTTAATTTTATAGACGCCCTGATATTAACTGCTCCCGCAATATTCTGAACCTTTAGCTTGCCCATCTTCAAAATTGCTTTTGATAGTGTATCGAAAGCCTCTTTAAGGGCATTTTCTATCCTCTCCTGGAAGATGGATGTTTGATCCACGAGGTTCAAAAGTTCAACAATGAGAATATTCCTCTTCTGGTCAAGTAGATCATATCCAAGCTTTGCAAACTTCAGATCTTCCTTCAATCTCAACAGGTTCGTTTTTGTCGGAGGTACATTATACTGAGCCATACAACCCTCAACTACTTTTATCTATCCATTATAGTATTTCTCTACTTCTTCTTCTGTAATTCTGTGAAGTTCTTCTACCGGAAGTATTCTTAATACTTCCCAACCGAGGTCCAGAGTTTGCTCAATACTTCTATCCTCATCTATTCTTTGAGAGATAAATTTTCTCTCAAAGGCTTCGCCGAATTCAAGATATGTGTGGTCAAGTGGTGTCAATTCCTCTTCACCAATTACCGATGCAAGATTTCTTACATCCTTAACATAACTGTATGCTGCAAAAAGCTGACTTGCCAGATGCGGATGGTCCTCCCTCGTCATTCCCTCACCGATACCATCCTTCATCAATCTTGATAGGGATGGCAACCCTGCAATGGGTGGATATATATCCCTTGCATACATCTCTCTTTCAAATACAATCTGCCCCTCCGTTATATAACCCGTTAAATCAGGAATTGGATGTGATATATCATCGTTGGGCATGGTTAAAATCGGAAGAAGAGTGATTGACCCTTCGCTGTCCTTAACCATCCCGGATCTTTCATATATCTCCGCCAGATCCGAGTACAGATAACCCGGATAGCCCTTTCTTGAGGGAATTTCGCCCCTGATCGTGGATATTTCCCTTAAAGACTCACAGTAATTCGTCATATCCGTCATTATTACCAGAACATGCATATTCTCAAAAAATGCAAGGTATTCTGCAAGTGTAAGAGCTGTTCTCGGGGTTACAAGCCTCTCGATGGATGGGTCATCTGCAAGGGATAAAAACAGAGCAACATTCTCAAGAACACCTGTCTCCTCAAAAGATTTAACAAAGTATCGGGCCACATCATGTTTTACTCCCATCGCTGCGAATATTACTGCGAACTCCGTTTCTGTTCCCCTTATCTTTGCCTGCCTTGCAATCTGGGCGGCAAGCTCGTTATGAGGAAGACCATTACCGGAAAAAATGGGAAGCTTTTGCCCTCTGATCAGGGTATTCATACCATCTATTGCGGAAATTCCGGTCTGTATAAAGTCCCTGGGGTATTTTCTTGATGTTGGGTTTATGGGCATTCCGTTTACGTTGAGTTCCATCTCCCCCTTTTCGGGAGGTCCACCATCAATGGGATTACCCAAACCGTTGAAAACTCTGCCAAGCATCCTCTTTGACACGGGTATTGTTAGAGGTTCTCCCTGAAACCTCACTTTGGTTCCAGGCAATGTCAGGCCGGAGGTGCCCTCAAAAACCTGGGCAACAACCATATCGGTGGAAGTTTCAAGAACCATGCCCAGCCTGATATCACCGCTGGGATCAACACATTCGATAATCTCTCTATAGCCCACGGGATGTGTATTCTTGACAAAAATAAGCGGGCCCTCTATCTTCTCCAGCCCTATATATTCTTTGGCTCTCAGCAATTCAAGTTTTTCTCTATCTTTCATATATGGACTCCAGTTGATCAAATGATCTTTCCAGTCTTGCTTCAAGCTTATTAAAAGCCTCAATATCATCATTTGGTATACTGAACTTCATCTTTACTATATCCTGGTACACCTTCATCTTTTTAAGTTTTATGAGTGTTGCTCCGTGTTTTATCGCTTCGGAGCCTCTTCTCCAGTAGGTGAGAATTACATGAAGCATTCTGGCCTGTTTCTCAACAGTAGAGTACATATCTATTTTATCAAAGGCATTCTGCTGGAGAAAGGCATTTTTAAAGAGAGTGCAAACCTCAAGAATAAACCTCTGGCTGTCGGGCAGCGCGTCAGGTCCTACAAGTTTCACCACCTGTTGAAGTCTGACCTCTCTCTGAAGCAGGTCCATGATCTCTGATCTATCCTTTTTCCAATCAGGACCAACATTTCTTTCCCACCAGGCAGCTATATCATCGAGGTATTCACTGTAGCTGTCTAGCCATGATATAGCAGGATAGTGCCTTGCATTGGCAAGACCTCTATCAAGAGCCCAGAAGCATCTCACAAATCTCTTCGTATGCTGGGTGACGGGTTCAGAAAAATCCCCTCCAGGAGGAGATACAGCCCCTATTATCGTAACAGAGCCATCTTTCCCTGAAATAGTCTTCATATAACCCGCCCTTTCGTAAAACTCTGCAATTCTTGTCGGCAGGTACGCGGGGAAACCTTCTTCTGCGGGCATCTCTTCCATTCTTCCGGAGAGCTCTCTCAAAGCCTCAGCCCACCTTGAGGTTGAGTCGGCCATTATTGCCACGTGATATCCCTGGTCTCTATAGTATTCAGCCAGTGTAACACCCGTGTATATACTAGCCTCTCTAGCAGAAACCGGCATGTTTGATGTATTTGCTATGAGAATAGTCCTTTCCATTAGAGTCTTTCCTGTTCTTGGATCTATTAACTCTGGGAACTCCGTCAGCACATCGGTCATTTCGTTTCCCCTTTCTCCACATCCTATGTAAACGATTATATCCGCATCGCACCACTTTGCCAGCGCCTGCTGGGTCATTGTTTTACCGGTTCCAAATCCTCCTGGTATTGCTACAGTACCCCCTTTTGCTACAGGAAACAGTGTATCAATAACCCTCTGTCCCGTAATAAGAGGTATATCTAGCGGGAGTCTTTCGCTTACCGGCCTTGGCTTTCTGATTGGCCACTTCTGCAGCATAGAGATGTTTCTATCTCCGTTTTCTGTTTGTACAACAGCAATTGTTTCTTCTACAGTATAGTCGCCTTCAGGCATAATTGACTTTAACTTACCATTAATTCTATAGGGAACAAGGATTCTGTGTTCTACTCTTTCTGTTTCTCTTACAGTACCGATTATCATACCTTCATGTATATCCTGTCCTTCGGAAACAGAAGGTACGAAGTGCCATTTTTTACTCTTATCAACAGAATCAACCCTGATTCCCCTCTTTATATAAATACCAGATATTGCCCTTATCTCTTCAAGAGGTCTTTGAATCCCATCGTATATATTTCCAATTAGACCGGGAGCCAGTTCCACTGAAAGAGGTTCACCAGAACCGTAGATTGGGTCTTCCGGTGCTATACCCGTTGTATCTTCATATACCTGAATAATTGCATTTTCTCCCTCGAGCTTTACTATTTCCCCGACCAGGTTCTCCTCGCCTACGCGAACAAGTTCAAACATCATTGCATCGCTAACCCCCATTGCTTCCACAACGGGGCCGTTTACCCTTTTAATCCTTCCTATAACTCTATCAGGCATACCTAACTCCAGAAGCTGTTAATGGCATTATTTAGATTTTATCAAGCAGATAATCGTAAATTATCTGCTGGATTTTTCTCTGTTTTCTGAGTATTCTCGTCGATACCTCATTGTTAAAGGCCTTTTTACCGTCTTTTGAAAATATCATAATTCCCTGGCTCTGCAAAAAGTTCTCCCCGTCCAGCCAAAGTTTGACTTTAAGACCGTATCTTTTCTCTAACTCCCCTTCTACTTCTTTTATCAAATCATTATCTATAATTTTGTGCTCGTCTCTAGATGTCCTGATAATGCCTTCTTTTTCACCAAGACCTACAGCAGCCTCTATCATCCATTTTTTCAATATATCCCTGTATCCCGGCTCTCCTATCATACTCTTGAACCTTTTTCTAACTCCATCAATTACCATATTAAATACACTTTCTCTGAGCTTTATCTTTCGTTTCTTTTTCTCAAGCTCCATAAAAGATTCATACCGCTTTTTTAGAGTGCTTATCTGGGCTTCAGCCTTCTGCTCTGCCTCTTTGATTATTGACTCTGCCTGTTTTCTGGCAAATCGAATTTTCTCTTCGGCCTGTTTTTCTGCTTCACTTAAAATCCCCTCGGCCTGCTTTTTTGCGTCCTCAATAATCCCGTTGGAAATAAGAGCTTTTCCTTTATCATAAACTTCCATTTTTTAACCCTGACCTTTATACTACAGTTTTATTCCAATAGCCGCATTCACCGCTTCCCTTATACTTCTTCTTCCGGGAAGGGGACCTGTCCTGTCGGGTATTTCAACAATTAACGGGAAGGTCATAGTAAATACATATTTATCTACAAGGTCTCTAATAAAGTTTGCAACCCTCTCTGTAATTATCACTATTCCGATTTCCTGGTTTCCGATAGCTCGATTAAAGGCAACCCGAGCCTGATCGGGTGTGTTAACG